>NZ_JBQQCN010000002.1:0-295417 GCF_052246795.1 Halobacillus sp. K22
CGACCGCGATCTAAATGCGAGTTTCAATATACTAAAGGAAGTTCAACGACTCCTTTCAACCGTCGGTGCGACGGGGCTAGCCTAATCATTTGAACGAACCGTTAGGTTCGTGCTCTTAGGAATCCCCAACTTCAAGGAGCGTCAGCGAGTAAGTGGGGGTAGTTCAAAAGTTGTGTTTCATTTGAGCACCAATGCTTTGTAGTTCAATCAAATCATCTATGACTTGATCCGCTTGAGAAAGTTCTTCTTCCCGGGCAAAATCAAACCGGCACCCAATAGATTCCAGCCCATTTTCTTTAGCTGCACGGAAATCGGAAAGACGGTCTCCAACGACGGCTCCCTTATTAATATTATATTTTTTCATGATGATTTTGATTAAATCTGCTTTATCGAGCGTATGGATCTGTTGAATACTGAACGTTTCCGTCACCCATTGATCCAATTGGTAATAGTCAACAATGGCTTTTAAATACTGGGTTAACCCATTACTTGCTATGTAAATCGAACACTGATTTTCTTTTAAATAACGGAAAACTTCTTCTACATGAGGATATAAAGCCCCCTTGCCTGCCTTAATATTATCTATCAAACGTTCGAGAAAATAGGCATTGGCTTCTTCCCTTACTTCTTTAGAATGATTAGGTAAAAGGGCCGCCCATACTTCCGGGAGCGGTACTCCCATAATCTCTCGGTATTGATCTATGGGAGTGACGTCATTCCATTTATTTTGTGATCTAAGTTGATCAAACGTATCTTCCAAAGATAACTCTAAAATTTTGTCGGTTTGAAACAGGGTTCCATCCATATCAAAAATTAGGGACTGTGTCATGATCTTTTCTCCTTTATTCATAGTAGCTTTTTTGTGGTTACTGGTGGAGTGCTTCTTCATCCTTAACGTTTTAAGAGTAATAGACTATGTTTCTATCGACTCCTTCTCATTTAAGCTGGACATCTAATCTCATACATAAGGACGCTAAATTACAGTTTTTTCAATATTGGATGAGGGTATGGATTATAAAGTTCAGTAACTTGCAGGAGTGCTATTATGAAAACAAACACTATTCTACAGATCCTAAGATTACTAGGTGTAGCTGCCTTGATAACAGGGTTCTTTTTACAAATGCAGCGATCATACGATATTGTTATTAACCTCATGCTTCTTGGATTTATTTTCTGCGTGATTACAACGATTGCTATTGAAAATAATTAGTAGCTGCGCGTCCGTTAATTTAGGCTGGTCTGATGCTTATCAACTGTCAGCTACATTTAACCATTTGAATATCTTTCACCTCGTATTCTACAGCCGCTTAATCACATTTCTTCAAATTGATCTGTATCCCGTAAGTATAAAGGATATACATAGTATAGTGGCAATTAATACACCAGAAGACTCGTTCATTTCGAACGAGTCTTCTGGTTAACTGTCGTAATTAGGATCCAATTGATCTGTAATAAGCATATGACCAGGTGCATGGGTAATCATTATTGAAGGCTTCGCCTGAAGTGCTGCATTTTGAGGAGTGACCCCGCATGCCCAAAATACAGGGGTTGAAGAAGCAGGATCAAAATCAACTGGCTCTCCATAATCAGGCTTTTGAAGATCAGCGATGCCTATGTCCTTCGGATGTCCGGCGTGAACTGGACTCCCATGAGCCTGACCGAATCGTTCGGAAATTTCCAAAGCTTCATCCATCAGATTATTGGGTATCGCTCTCATACTGACCACCATATCTCCTTCAAACCTGCCAGCTTTCTCTAATGGAATATTCGTATTAAACATAGGGACCACTTTCTCTTGGTCCTGATGAAGCATCGGGATGCCTCCCGTGACCAAGGCTGTTTCAAAAGTAAAACTGCATCCGATAAGGAAAGTTACGAAATCATCCTGCCAAACTTCCGATAAATTCAGTACTTCTTCTGTGAATTCACCATTACGGTAAATACGATAACGAGGCAGATCCGTACGTATATCCGCATCAGCAATTTCAGGTACGGTCTGGCCGGCTTCCAGTACTTCCACTAAAGGACAAGGCTTTGGATTTCTGATACAAAAGAGGAGAAAATCAAAAGCATACTCTTTCGGCAGTGTAACTAAATTAGTTTGAACGTATTTTTCACATAATCCGGAAGTAGTCCCTGTCTTTTCTTCTTTACGAAACAGAAGTCTCTCTTCTACTGGCTTCATGAACAGCACCTCTCTTTTAGAGTTCAAGAATAACGCATGAGGGATTTTCTTAATATCGATAGCTTGTCCTTCAGCTTTTCCCTTTAAGTTACACCGAATAAACAACGCCTTCGTATGGTGCCAAAACTCCCCGGTTCTTTTGTTCATTATCATTAGAGATGACTACCGAACCTGCCTGTATGGTCTGGATGAGCTCCTCGGCAACCCCTGCTTGCTGATCAGAGAAGTTACACAGGACTAAGAGAGTCTCATTTCCATTCGTTCGTTTATAGGCAAATACCACCGGATCTTCACGCATCAACAATTCAAAGTTTCCATCCGTGATGATATCTTTTTCTTTTCTCAGCTGGATCAGCTGCTGATAGAAATAATAGATCGAATTTTCATCTTTAAGAGCGGCTTCTGCATTGATCTCTGAATAGGCAGGGTTCACCTGAAGCCACGGCGTTCCTCTGGTAAAACCAGCGTGCTGCTGATCGTTCCATTGCATCGGAGTCCGTGCGTTATCTCTGCCTTTAACGTAAATAGCTTCCATAAGCTCTTCGTGGGACCAGCCTTCCGCTTTCTTTTCCTCATACATATTAAGCAGCTCAATATCCTGGTAATCCTCGAGATTTTCAAAGCGGGCATTTGTCATACCAATTTCTTCTCCCTGATAAATATACGGTGTTCCCTGCATCATATGCAGACAGATCGCTAGCATCTTTGCCGATTTCTCCCGGTAATTCTCATCATCTCCAAAGCGGGACACGATACGCGGCTGATCGTGATTATTCCAGTACAAACTATTCCAACCCGTTCCGTGCAGCTTCGTCTGCCATTTTTCAAAGTTTTCCTTGAGTTCTACTAGATTAAGAGGTTTTAAATTCCACTTATCTCCTTCTGAATCCAAATCCATATGCTCAAAGGTGAAAATCATATTCAGCTCCTCATTTTCGGGATCCGTATATTGTCTGGCATCCTCCGGCGAAGCTCCCGGCATCTCTCCCACAGTCATCACATCGTAGTGAGACAGCACTTCCTTGTTCATTTCCTGTAAAAATTCATGAATTCTCGGTCCATTCATGAAGTAGGGGCTTCCATCTCCATCCAAACCATCTGGATAAGATGTATCTTTCGAAATGAAATTGATAACATCCATCCGGAATCCGTCCATGCCTTTATCCAGCCAGAACTTCATCATGTCATAAACCTCTTCCCGGAGTTTGGGATTCTCCCAATTCAAGTCCGGTTGTTTTTTAGCAAAAATATGAAGGTAGTACTGCCCAGTCTGCTCATCATACTGCCAGGCCGGACCTCCAAAAACGGAATTCCAGTTAGTTGGAGGCTCTCCGTTTTCTTTGCCATCCTTCCATATGTAGTAATCGCGGTAAGGGTTGTCTTTGCTTTTGGTAGATTCCACAAACCAGGGATGCTCATCGGAAGTATGGTTAACCACCAGATCCATCACTAGTTTCATGTCCCGTTGATGTACTTCTTCGAGTAGTTGTTCCAAATCTTCCATCGATCCAAATAGATCATCCACTTGACGATAATTGCGAATATCATAGCCGTTATCTTCCTGAGGCGAATCGTAAACGGGTGACAGCCAGATTACATCGATACCAAGCTCTTTTAAATAATCGAGTTTCTCTATGATTCCGGGAATATCACCGATGCCGTCCCCGTTCGTATCATTAAAACTTTTGGGATAAATTTGATAGACGACACTTTTCTTCCACCAATCGTGCGTATAGTTTGTCATACCTCTTCACCTGCTTTTCTCTAGTTTTATATCTCTTTCCCTAACCACGCCTACCTGAAAACCATTACATTCTAACATATACTTATCCAAAAAATTCCACCTCAGGTCATCCAGAAAATGGATGACCTGAGGTGGTAGGTTTTGGAATATTAGAATAAAATTTAATTTAGACCTTTTAAATATGCTGGAGTTTGATAGGATATTAGTAGGCTGTATTGAAGGGAGAAATTGAGAATGGACATGAAATTTACACAAGAACAATTTCAGTTACTAATGGAAATGACTTACATAACCAATCGTACAGTAGAAGCTAAAAAGCATGATCACTTGAGCAACTATGAAGATTTAACGCAGTATATTCTCTCGTACGCCAAAGATTTTGGACTTGAAAATCTGGTAAGTTATGATGAAGAATCCAGGAAATACGTACTTACTGATGATTTTGAAACTCAATTAAAGAAAAAAATCCAGACACCTGAAGAAGATGTTTTTCTTGACCACCTTGCAAGTAGACTAGGGTCCAGGGATGCACTTGAGGAAGCTGATCGAGAAGATAAACTAGGTAAGGTAATTGAGCAGAAAATACATTACCATAGTGAATATCTAAAAGAATTCAAAACTTTCCAAACAGATAGGTTGTACGTAGTCACGGAAGAAGATATCGATATGGATTAAAAAAGAGGAAGAGCCGCAGTTTATGAAGCTCTTCTTCTTTTTTCTCATTTAAAATTTTCATATTTATGGTAGTCAATTAGTTCATATAGTTCCTCTCGCGTCTGCATTCGATCAAGCATACTTTCCTGAGTACCATCATGATAAATCGTTTCATAAATTTGTTCGATTGCTTTAAGAGCCACTCGTAATGATGTAACAGGGTAAATGACCAACGAGAATCCCAGCTTCTCTATCTCTTCACTAGTCTTATAAGGGGTTTTCCCAAACTCTGTCATATTGTATAAAAGCGGCACTTGAAGGCGGTGAGCAAGATCTTCCATATCTTCCTCTGTCTCAACAGCTTCAGGAAATACGCACTCAGCGCCTGCTTCTATGTAAGCTTCGGCTCTTTCCACCGCATCTTCTCTACTAGTTACTGCCAATGCGTCTGTGCGGGCTACAATTACTATATCGGGAGCAGCTTTCTTAATAAGCTCTATCTTTTCCACCATTTCCTCTTTAGGGACTAAACTCTTGCCATCCAAATGCCCACATTTCTTAGGAAAAACCTGATCCTCCAATTGCACCGCAGCTACTCGAGCCTTTACTAGATCCTGCACTAATCTTACTACATTGAAAGCTTCTCCATAGCCTGTATCAATGTCCACCAGTAATGGAAGATTTGCAGCGTTAATCAGTTCTTTAGCTTTTTCCACTAATTCTTCATGCGTAATTAATCCAATGTCTGGTAGACCCTTACTTGCAGATAAAGCTCCCCCAGATAAATAAAGGGAGGTGAACCCAGACTTCTTAGCCATCATACCAGCTAGTCCATGATGAGCCCCTACAAGCCGCATGATTTTTTTTGATTTCATTTGCTCTCGAAACGACTGACATAAATATTCATGGGATATTTTTTCATCTAATAACCAACTCATTAATTAAAGACCTCCTAAGGTACAAAAGCTCCCATATAATCCTTCACTTTGATAGAGAATAGATTATCAGCATTATGAAGTTGCAAAAGATGTTGGATTCTTTCTTCAGGAAATAGCGCTATCATATTGTTTTCAAATTTCTTCTTTATTAAAGGATATCCTTCCTCTCTACGCTGGCGATGACCGATAGGATAACGTACTTCTTCCTGTTCCCTTTGATTTCCTTCTGAGAAACGAATGGTGACTCTGTTAGCTATTGAACGTTTTTCAGGATGAAAATATTCTTCTGTGAAATCAGTGTCTTCCACAACTTTCATTTTATTACGTAGTTGGTCGATTTCTGGGTGCTCTGCAGAAAAATGATCTTCATAATGCTCCGCTTCCAGTTTGCCAAATAATAAACCAACAGCCGTAATATATTGAATACAATGATCACGATCTGCAGGATTATTTAAATTTCCCTTTTTATCAATAATCCTTTTAGCTGATTCTTGAGTCTCGATTAGGATTTCTTGAATCTCCGAGGCTCTCCCTCTTACTTTAGGGTATAGTTTTATCGCGCATTCAGCTGCCGTTTGGGCATGAAATTCAGCAGGATAGGATATCTTAAATAAAACATTCTCCATCACATAGTCGTTTAATGGTTGAGATAGGGTAATTGCTTTACCTCCCATTATGACATCCTCAAATCCCCATTTTTCCGCTGTCAGCGCAGTCGGATAGCCCATCTCACCTTTAAGCGCCATTAAACTCAGACGTACACCTCTACTCGTCGCATCACCTGCAGCCCAGGATTTTCTAGAACCCGTATTTGGAAAATGTCGATAAGTCCGTAAACTCCCATTATCGATCCACGCATTACTTACAGAGTTCATTACTTGTTCTTTCGACCCATCTAACATAGCTGCAGTGACCGCAGCAGTAGCAATTTTCACAAATAAAACATGATCAATTCCATTTCGGTTCATACTGTTGCTTAAAGCAAGTACACCCTGAATTTCATGGGCTTGAATCATCCTGTACAGTACATCGTTCATGTAAAAGGGTTTTCTTCCTTCAGCCTCATTTTTTCTGGCCAAATAATCAGCGACTGCTAATATTCCCCCTAAATTATCAGAAGGATGTCCCCACTCTTCTGCAAGCCACGTGTCATTATAGTCCAGCCAACGAATTAAAAGTCCGATATTAAAAGCGCCTTGAACAGGATCTAATTCATGCAATGTTCCTGGAACTCGTGATCCATGAGGTGTTTGAACCCCTGGCACCAATGGTCCAAGATGCTTTGTGCATGCCGGATAGTTTAATGCTAAGCCAGCGCAAGCCATGGAATCCATAAGAACATATCGCGCATTTTTCCAGGCTTCATCGCTAAAAGATTGTTCTTCGATCACATATTCTGCTATTTTTTCAATCACCTTATCGTACATATTCTTAGAACTCCTCCCCTATTGTTCAGTGCCGTCATGTTCTGCTCTCTGGCGTACACGATTTCGAATAATGGGTACAATGAAAGAAAGCACACTGATGGACAGCAGGGCAATAGAAACAGGATCTTCAATTAAGACCATCAGACTTCCCCCAGATGCTGTAAGCGCCTGCCTGAAGGCTTGCTCCATCATTCCACCCAAAATGAAGGCAAGGATGAACGGGGCTGCCGGGAACGAAAACAAACGCATTAAGTAACCTAGCAAACCAAATAAAAGCAGCAAATATAAATCAAAGGTACTAAAGCTAATCGAATATACGCCTATTAAACTGAAAATAATAACTAAGGAAATAAGCATTGGTCTTGAGATCTTTAAAATTTTTGCAATGTAAGGAATTAAAGGCAAGTTTAAGATTAATAGAAATACATTCCCTATATACATACTGGCTATGATCCCCCAGAATACATCGGGACGATCTGTAACAAGTAAAGGCCCAGGCTGAATATCAAGTACCAGGAAGGCACCAAGCATGACAGCTGTTGTGCCTGAACCAGGAATCCCCAGGCTTAATAATGGAACAAACGCACCACTGGTAGCCGCATTATTCGCTGTTTCTGGAGCCGCAACCCCTTTGATCGCTCCTTTACCGAACTCTTCAGGTTTCTTCGCAATTCTTTTTTCAGTAATATAACCTATAAATGATGCTATTGTAGCCCCCGCTCCAGGAAGAACTCCTAACACGAATCCTAAGAAAGACTGACGGGTCATAGGGCCTTTCATTTCTTTGAAATCCTGTTTACTCAACCTTAAGTTACCGATGTCCCCTTGTTTGCTGAGAGATTGATCTTTACGGTTTTTCACAAGGAAACACACTTCCGCCAGCGCAAAAAGACCTAAAGCGATGACAAGAAAGTCGACTCCTTCCATCAAGTTGGGGTTGTTAAAAGTAAAGCGGTTGGTACCTGTTTGGGCATCTATTCCAATTGTCGCAACAATAAAACCCACCGTGGCTGATATTAACGCTTTTACTGTTGAGCCTTCTGAAAGACTTGAAATTGCCGTTAACCCGAGGAACATCAATGCAAAATATTGCGGTGGTCCAAAGGAAACAGCCACCTGAGCTAACGCCGGAGCAAATAACATTAGCAGCACGACAGACACCGTTCCACCGACAAAGGAGGAAATAGCTGCAATAGCTAATGCTTTACCCGCTTCCCCTCTCTGTGCCATCGGATAACCATCAAAAGACGTAGCCACCGTCCCGGAAATCCCAGGGGCGTTTAATAGAATGGAGGAGGTAGATCCTCCAAATACAGCTCCATAATAGACTCCCGCCATCATAACCAATGCGGAAGATGGATTCATTCCATAAGTGACTGGAATCATGATAGCAATGGCACTGATAGGCCCAAGGCCGGGCATCATTCCAATTAACGTACCGGTAACTACACCAATGAGGACAAACAAAATACCTTGTAAACTAAATGCTACTTGGAAACCTTGCATCAAACCATCTAATGCACCCATATCTCACCAACACCTTTTAAAATGGTAATATTCCTTGAGGTAATCGAATTTGAAGTAAATAATTAAATAAATAGTAAAGTACAGAAGGAAAAATCAGAGAAACTAATAGATTACTTTTCCATTTCTTGTAACCGAGGAACCAAGAACAAAAGAATACAAATATTGCGGTCGCTAGTAGAAATCCTAAGATTTCCAAAAGAAAAATATAGGCAAGTATCATGACCCCCACCGCGAGCAGCACAAGGAGCTCTTTACCAGGCACTTTACGCTTTTCCTTTTCTTCTGTGGTCTCTGAAGACTTATCAAAGAACAATAAAACAGCTAGTCCAATCAGCAAGTATCCCAGTAATTTGGGAACTAGATCGGAATCAACAGGAACATAAGGGTATTCCTTTAAGTTGTAAGTTAAATACAAATATCCGGAGGCAAATAAAATAAGAAAAATACTAATTTTTTGGTTCATTGTTTTAAGCACGGTTATCACCTTCAAAAAATATTTTGAAATGATAAGATAAGAACCTGATCTTAATGAATTAAATCTAGATCAGGTTCTTCACCTTATATAAAGCTGTTTAGCTTACTGCCCGAGACCAAGTTCTTCTAATAGTGAACCAAGTTCGTCCGTTTGTTCTTTCAAAAACTTCTGATACTCTTCACTATCCATATACATTTCATCCCACCCGTACTGATCACGGATATTGGCAAATGCCTCCGTTTCGCTTACCGCTTTAAACTTCTCTTCATAGTAAGTAACAGCTGATTCATCCATATCTTTCGGTCCGAAAAAACCTCTCCAGTTTACAAAGGTTGCGTCAATCCCTTGTTCTTTAGCCGTAGGGAATTGAGATAGCACTTCCCCATCTAACCTCTCCTCAGATGTAACTCCAAGAACTTTTATTTTATCTGCCCTTACCTGTTCGATCGTCTCCGCTACACCTGTTGAATAAACATCTGCGCTTCCATTTAACACCTGGGTTAAGGCCCCTCCATCCTGAGCAGAAACATATTTTATTCCTTTAATATCTACTCCGGCAGCTTTGGCAATTTTTACAAACTGCATATGGTCCATAGAACCTGGAGATGAAGCCCCAACGACAGTTACACTGGAAGGATCTTCTTTCATATCTTCAAACAGTTCATTTAAGTTGTCCCACTTTGCATCCTTGGCTACAGCAAACGCTCCATAGTCTGCAATCATATTAGATAGAGGAGTAAAATCCTCATAAGTTAGATCAGATTGTCCGTTTAACGGTACAAAAATCAAAGGTGGTGATGATACAAATATATTGTGAGGATTATTCGTACTATTAATATAAGACCATCCCACAGCTCCGCCTCCGCCAGGCTTGTTTACCACCCCAACACTCTGTTCTACAATCCCTTCATCTTCCATGATTTTACCTACACTTCGCGCTGTCGTATCCCAGCCACCGCCTGCACCACTTGGAGCGACGATTTCTATATTCTTATCAGGCTGCCAATTTCCATCCTCGCCTGATTCTCCATCTGCGCTTGAACTTTGATCTCCTCCACCGCAAGCTGTGGTTATAGCTAATAATAATAAAGCCACCAACATCCATAATTTCTTCATAATGTTTCTCCCCTTTGAAGTGAATTGTTCTTTCATTACGTTCATAATATAAGACTGTTACAAAAATGTAACCGTTTTCAAAATAACCTGTTTTAACAACGTAAGATGAATAAACCAAATAAAATTCACACAAAAAAATAAACCACCGATTTCCGGTGGTTTCATTTCTATGATTGTAAATAGTATTTTCTTTCAGGTCTCCCCACTTTTCCGTAGCGCATTTCTGCACTGCCTTCTTCTATTGAAATTAAATATTCTAAATATCTTCTTGCGGTGGTTTTAGAAGCACCCATTTGATGACTTGCTTGTTCAGCAGTCATTCCTTCTGGTGAAGTGATGAGCATTTCACGCACCTTATCCAGAGTCAGGGGGTCGATTCCTTTTGGAACCTCCCTTACTTCTGGTTTTTCTTCTTCCATATTTCCAATCAATTGATCAACCATGTTTTGGTCAAAAGTATCAGCACTTGAGATCATGCTCTTCTTCTTCCTGTAATCTTCTATGGTTTTGTTAAACCGCTGAATGGAGATAGGCTTAATAATATAATCGACCACTCCGTACTTCAGAGCTTTTTCAATCATACCTTTATCGTTAGCCGCTGTGATCATGATGACATCCACCGACGGAATCTTTTCTCGAATTTCATGTAATAAATCAGTGCCTAGACGATCAGGCATATAGACATCGAGCAGCAATAAATCAGGCTGTTGATCGAGAAGCACCTTAATTGTTTCTTCCGCATTCAGAGCTTTCCCAACAACCTGAACCCCTTCAATGGCTGATAAAAATTTTTCGTGAAGCCCGGCAACTCGAAAATCATCCTCCGCTATCACTACCTTAATCATGACAGCCCTCCTCCTTTCTTAGGCAAGAAAATAGAAAAAATTGTACCATTTGTATCAGGTTCACTTATTTCCAAAGTGCCGCCAAGTTCTTTAACAATTTCGTTCACATTTGCAAGACCAAATCCACGCTGCTCGCCTTGTTTAGTAGAGAAACCACGCATAAATAGATAAGGCATAACCGATTCTGATATTCCAGGTCCACTATCTGTAACTTCAAAGACAATTTCATTACCTACATCTGTTGCAAAGAAGTCAACTTCCTTCACAGATTGTCCTTCCACCGCTTCAAACGCATTGTCTATAAGATTTCCTAAAATCGTTACCAATTTTGAGCGGTTAATATGAGGAGGAATAATCTCCAGTGAAGAGTCAGGATCAATCGAAAAATTAATTTTCTGTTCAGATGCTTTACTGATTTTTCCTAATAAAATGGCCTGAACAGTTTCGTCGTCGATTTGATCAGATAGTATACGATTTTGACTTTGGGTGGTCTCAAATTCACTTTCGATCAAATCAACGGCTTCTTTATAATTTCCTAACTGGAGAAGCCCCAGAAGCACATACATCTTATTAGTAAATTCATGGGTCTGAGAACGAAGATCTTCCGAATAACGTTTCACTTCCGATAAGGCATTAACCATCTCTCTTACTTCAGTTTTGTCTCTAAAACTAGCTACGACTCCAACGACTTCTTCACCTTCTAAGATCGGTGTTCTATTTACAATAATCACTCGATCTTTCAGAATCATTTCTTGGTCCTTTTCTTGTAAACCCGAATGCAGAACTCGCAGCATTTGGGTATTGGGAAAAACTTCATTGATCGGTTTGTTTTCCGTATCTGTCTGAATGTTCAAAATCTTCATGGCTGATTGATTGATCATCTTCACTTTTCCAGCGTGGTCAATCGCGATAATACCTTCTCTGACTGAAGAAAGAACTGCTTCACGATCACGGTATAAAGAGGATATTTGGTAGGGTTCAAGCCCCAATGTATCTTTTCGGATACTCCTTGCGAGCACATAACTGCCTGCAGTTCCTACAAGAAGAACCACTACTGATATTTCTGCAATATCTGCCAGCTTAGCCCAAATAGCTGAATTAATATCCTTGATCAGGAAACCTACGGAAACGATTCCGATAATTTCTCCATCCTCACTAATAATGGGTGCCTTTCCCCTGAGCGAAGGTCCTAATGTTCCCTCAGCTTTTGAAATGTAATACTCTCCGCTCTTTAAAGCCCGGGCATTGTCACCACCGACCATCCGTTCGCCAATCTTCCAAGAATCAGGGTGAGCATACCTTACGCTATCCTGATTTCCTACTACCACAAATTCTGCTCCTACTTCTTCCTGAATACTTAAAGCAATTGGCTGAATGATCTTAGAAGGATCTTCGCGGTTAAATGCTTCTTTGATCGTAGGCATGAAAGAGAGGGTGGTGGCAGCTTGGAGCGCCAACTGACCCATTTTTTCTTCAGTATCCTGTTTTTCCCAGAATGCAAAAATGCCGGCCAGTATAATAATTATGCCAATAATTAGAGTGAGGACCAATCCTAATATTTTGGTTTGCAATGATACACGGAAGCGAGTGCTCATGTTGCAAAACTCCTTCATGTAAACGTTAACTTATAAATACTTTAACATATACCTCAACTACGATTGACACCATTTATTTACATTTAAGTTCGTTTTTAAAGCGATTAAATGAAACATTCATATTTCAATACAATTTCCATAAAATACCACCTCAGGTCATCCATTATTTGGATGACCTGAGGTGGTAGATTATACCTTCCCCTCTCTTTAGTGGGGTTTCACTTTTCTACTCCGCACCATTCAACTAGGGTTAACGCCATAATTTCTGCGGCTTCAAATACTTTATCCAGCTCAATATACTCGTTCGGGTAATGTGCCATTTCCGTTACTCCAGGCCCAAACACTAAAGAAGGCGTATTTCCCGCTTCTGTTAACAATCCGCCGTCCGTGCCCCAGGGGGACGCTTCAATTACAGGATCAATGTCGAGAACATCACGATACCCAGCCACAAGGGTGCTCATGAACATATGATCTTGGTCCATAGAACCCGGTAGCCAGCGAGCACCAAACCATTCCAATCTAGGCGGATGGTCTTCAAACCACACATCCTCTTCTTTCAATAGCTCCAGCCAGTTTTCCATTTCCACCTTGGCATTTTCGATCGTTTCTTCTGGTGAAATCCCCATGCGGCCTTCTATTTTCACGAGATCAGCCACAGAAGACGGCCAGTCCCCTCCTTCAATTTTCCCAATGTTTATCGGGATGGGGATTGGAATGTTTTCGTAAAGTGGATCAGTGATCTGATCATTTCGCTTTTTTTCCAGCTCGCGAACATGATTCATAACTATCATACTCTTTTCAATCGCACTAACCCCTTGATAACGTGTCCCGCCATGGGCCGATCGTCCTTTCACATAAATGCGGAACCACATAGAGCCTTGCTGTTTGGGGAAAATTTTCATATTGGTTGGCTCAGGGATCAGCGCAGCCTCGGCTTTATACCCTCTCATCACAGCTGCCAGTGTCCCCGTTCCGCCGCTTTCTTCTTCGATGACGCTTTGAAAAATAACGTCCCCTTTTAGCTTGACGCCAAGACTCTTTAATACCTTCAGCGCAAGAAGCATGGAGACATTGCCGCCTTTCATATCTGTAACCCCCCGGCCATACACGCGCCCGTCAATGACCTTTCCGCTATAGGGATCGTGCTCCCACTGTGTAAGGTCCCCGGCAGGAACGACATCAATATGGCCGTTAAAGATGATAGATCGTCCATCTCCCGTTCCTTTTTGGACGCCAACTACGTTTGGGCTTCCTGTAAAGCTCTCTCTTGAAGAAGCAAAATAGGGATGCTTCTTTACCTCTTCTCTTTCAGGTTCCCAATGATCAATCGTCATGCCCAATTCCTTTAACGTCTCGATCACGACCGCTTGTGCTTCAGCTTCGTTCCCTTGTGTACTGTCTGCTTGAACCAGACGCTGAAGAAGCTTCGTACCTTCTTCTCTATACTCCGTAAGCCATTCGTGAATCTTACCTTTATGGATTACCACAATTTGTCCCCCCTTTCTTACTACGATAAGGTGATTACTTGATCAGAAAGCTGCAGTGGAGCAGCCGTATGTTTGATTACATCGTCCACTGTATAAGGAGTCATTACTTCTTTCAACAAAAGTCCTTCCTTCGTAACCTCTATAACGGCCCGATCGGTTATGACGAGATTCACACAGGCTTTAGCCGTTAACGGAAGCTCGCACTCGGGTAGGATTTTAGGTTCTCCCTGTTTATTTACGTGACTCATCAGTACTATGACCTTTTTAGCCTTTTGAGCAAGCTCCATGGCTCCGCCGATTCCCGGCACCCTTTTTCGTGGAACAATCCAGTTGGCCAGATTCCCCTGTTCACTTACTTCAAGCCCGCCTAAAATAGTAATATCCAGGTTCCCTGAACGAATGATTCCAAAAGCTGTCGCGCTGTCAAAATAAGAAGCACCCGGGACGATACTGACCGGAAAACCAGCCGCATTGCAGAGCATCGGGTTTTCCTCTCCCTCCTCTGGAGATTCACCCATCCCGAGTACTCCATTTTCAGCTTGAAACATCACGTGCAGGTCTTTCGGGATATGATTGGAAACAAGGGAAGGAATGCCGATTCCTAAATTCACGATCATACCCGGTTCAATTTCTTTTGCCGCTCGCCTGGCCATCCGGTTGCGAAGCTCTACTCCCATGCCCATGTCCAGTTCACCCCTTCACTTTGAATGATCATGTCAACAAAAATCCCGGGCGTTATCACACATTCGGGATCTAATTCACCAGCAGGTACGATCTCCTCGACCTCCGCAATCGTGTAATCTCCGGCCATAGCCACAAGAGGGCTCGTATTTCTAGCGCTTGTGTCATAGATAAGGTTGCCAAAAGTATCCGCTTTTTTCGCATAGACTATGGAAACTTCAGCTCTTAGCGACGTTTCCAGGAGGCACGGTTGTCCATCAACCGTCACCTTTTGTTTTCCCTCTTCCACCATGCTTCCGATTCCAACATCCACGAGAATCCCTTTCAGACCGACGCCGCCCGCACGGATTCGCTCAGCGAGTGTGCCCTGTGGAGAAAATTCCACCTCTAACTTACCATCTGTCATTAATTGGCCAGCTACTGGATTGGACCCAATGTGTGAGGCAATGATCTTCCTTGCTAGACCTTGGCTGACGATACGGCCGATGCCGATATCAGGAAAAGCAGCGTCATTTCCAATCAGCGTCATATTCTTGACCCTTTTTTCTAAAATGGCTTCAATTAATGTGGGCGGATTTCCGATACCGCCAAAGCCACCGAACATCAGCGTGCTGCCATCATGAATATAAGCCAAAGCTTCATCAACACTTCCCATTTTATTTACAGGATTCTGCGTTCCTTTTTGCATCCTCAGTCCTCCTATCCGGTGGAATTCATATAACCTTTCAACATTAATTCTCTTTGAACTTCATGTATGGTCTCTTGCAGCAGGGTGACCAAAGTATCCATTTCCTGCTTACTTATCGTTAATGGAGGGGAGATAATGACCGCATCTCCGTCTCCTCCCTCAATCCCAGCTGATGCAGGATAAATTAACAGCCCCTTATCACGGGCTCGTTGAACCAGGGTATGGGTCAGATCCACATGTTTAGGAAAAGGAGTCTTTGTAAACAAGTGAGAGACAAATTCAATTCCTACGAGCATTCCTTTTCCACGCACATCTCCTATGATCGGCGTGGTAAGAGCCAGGTTTCTCAGCTGGTTTAATAAATATGCGCCGTTTTCAGCAGAACGATCAACTAACTGGTGCTTTTCGATAAAGGTAAGAACAGCAAGAGCCGCTGCCGTAGATTGGGGGTTGGCACTGTAGGTATGACCGCCGATAATTGCTTTAGACCCCTTCCGAATCGGTTCCAATACCCGGTCATGGATCAGAGCGGCGGCGATTGGCGCATAGCCTGCACTCATCCCTTTTCCGAGCGTAAGGATATCCGGCTTGACCCCGTAGTGCTCCATCGCGAATGTTTTTCCTGTCCGGCCGATGCCTGTCATAACTTCATCTGCAATAAAAAGCACATGATGATAATCACAAATTTCTTTAATGCGTTTGTAGTACTCAACAGAAGGAACAATAACTCCACCGGCTGCCCCGATAATGGGTTCGGCTATGAACGCAGCTACCTGTTCAGCACCAGTCCGACGAATGGCGGCGTCGAGTTCATCCGCACATTTTATTTCAAAATCTCTGCAGGACTCCTGACTGGGACGTCGATAGCAGTAGGGTGGTGAAATACTTGGGAAACCTTCAAGCATCGGTACAAAACGTTTCCGACGTTCCGTATGACCTGACATGGATAAGGCCCCCATTGTTATCCCGTGGTAACTGGTCCAGCGTGAAATGATCTTATGCTTCTGGTACTTCCCTTGTTCCTGCCAATACTGCACAGCAATCTTTAAGGCCGTTTCATTCGCCTCTGACCCGCTATTTACAAAAAAAGAATAATAAGGATCGTCTGCACCAAAAGCAAGATCATTTAGTTTTTCCGCAAGCTGTTCAGCTGGTGAAGATGTAAATTGAGAGCGGTAAACAAAAGAAATCTTCTTTGCCTGCTCAGTCACAGCGTCTACAACCTCAGGCACAGCATGACCAATACTTGCTGTAACAGCTCCGGATGACCCGTCTAAATATTTGTTCCCCTGATCGTCATATATGAATACCCCCTCCCCATAAGCAGCTGTAGGGTAGAAGTCCTCAAATACAGGTTTAATCAACCAGGAATGGTTCATTTTTTCTGCCTCCTTTCTAACACTACAATCTGTATCAGACTCTTTAGCGTAAATTCCCTTGAAAAATATTACTATTAAATACAGTTTATGTTAATTTACACTTGAATTATATTCGTCTTTCTTATGTAATTTACACCTTTTTTATTGTACGAATTGTATAATAAAAGTACGGTCTATCTATGGTTAGAAAAGATTTATAAGAATATCATTATACAGAGCTATACATATAGGAGGATTGGAAGTGAGCATTACCGTTTACGAAGCTTTACGACTGCCGGGGCTATCGCGCGCCAGTCTCATCGCAGGAAACGGTGGTACCCATAACTTGATAAAATGGGTGACGACCGTAGAAGTTATTGAGGATATCAGCCGGCTCCAGGAAGGGGAGTTTTTAGTAACGACAGGCTATGGGTTACATCAGCACAATACCCATTTTCAAAAATTATTAGCTATGAAAAAACTATCCGGCGTGGCCATCTATACCGGATTTTATCTGGAGGAGATTCCTCAGGCGTTTAAGGATATTGCCAACCAGAATGATCTGCCTTTAATAGAACTTCCCACAGACATCAACTTTTCCAGTATTACAAAAAGTATGTTAGAGCAGATTGTCAATAAACAGATGGAGTTAATCTCGTCCTCCCTCGATTTTCATAAACAACTGACCCAGCTCGTGGTTAATAACGAAGGAAAGCCCAGCATCTCTGAGCGACTCTCCGAATTGACAGGGTCATCTATTTTCGTCATCGGTGAAGCGGGTGAAGTCTCCAATTCTGTGCAAAAACATACAGCGGTCAGAATCGATGGGACGGCACTTGTCGTAGACCATGAATCCTTACCTTACAAAGACCTTTCAGAAAAATGCCAGATAGAAAGAAAGCCCCTGGATCTGGAACTGCATAGATTCAAGATTCTCTTCTACCCGATTTCCGCCAATGAAAAGAACTACGGCTGTCTGATTGCTATTAAAGAACTTGAGGAATGGAGCGAGCTTCATGTAAGTACTCTAGAGCATGCGGCCGCTGTATTTGCAATTGAATATTTAAAAGAAGAGGCCGTCTTACAAACCCAGCTGCGCCTCCGCGGGGAGTTTCTCGAACAGCTGATCAATAAAAATTTTCAAACTTCCTCGATGGCGTTAGAACGTGGAAAGAAATTGGGATTTGATCTCTCCCTTAGCCAGGCCATCCTTTACGTAAAACTGGTGAATGTCAAAGACAGCAGCCAATTCAAGAAAAGTATGGATCTTCTTTACGACCTTACCCGTGCAGAATTGGAAAAACAGGGTCGCCAGTACTTAATCAGGGAGCGATTCGAAGGATTAATGATTCTTTTTGAAGTAAAAGAGCGGAAGAATAAAAACTGGAAGGAGGATAGCCTTACTACAGCCAGGAGCTTACATCGTATATGGAAAGAAAAGCTGCCCCGTACTTCCGTCATGATCGGGGTTGGCAGAACCTACGCGGACGTCAGCCGGCTGAATCAAAGCGCTATAGAAGCTGAATATGCCGCGGACCTCCATAGTCTCCTTTTTACAGAAAAAGAAATTATTCACTATGATGACCTAGGCACCTTTCACCTACTACTCCAGATGAAGGAAGCAGGCCTCAGCCTCAAGCAGTTTTACGAGGAGCAAATGGGCAGCTTATTAAATAAGAGCAAGCAGGGTATTGACCTTATTCATACCCTGGAAGCTTTTTTTAAACATAACAACCATATTCAAGCGGCTGCATCGGACCTGTTTATCCACCGCCACACCCTGAAATATCGTTTGAATCTCATTGAGGAACGAAGCGGCTATAATCTGGATTCAGCGGATGACCGGTTAAAGCTGCAGCTTGCGATGGCAGCTTATAAGCTGGAGCAGTACTTTCAAGGCTGAGCTACAGAAAATGACTCCATAGTTTATTGAAATATTGAAAGGGTTTAAAAGTTAAATCTATTAGTAAATAAGGCTGGATTCCCTTAAAGCGGAAGCCCAGCCCTCTCCTGAGAGTATAGATTTATATTATGGATGAGCTATTGTTCAATCTGGTCCACAGCAATAGCAGGAACGGTAATCTCTCCGCCCATAGTTGATTCATAGGTTAATAGTCCGAGAGATACTCCCATGATGGTGATCTTATCATCCTCTAATATGCGTGAATCGATCATACTGGAATCATAAGAAACAAAGATAACTTGGTCGTAATCATCATCGACAGCAATCCTTAATTGTGTCTCTTCTCCTTCTGCTTCAATCACTTGAATCACTTCCCCAGAGAACTTAACTTTCTTTCCTTCATAATCCTCAGGTGTTCGAGCTAGTTGTTCAAAAGTAGTACCCGTTTCGTACCCTTTCTCAGCTTCTTCCTCCGCCTTTTCTTTAGCTTTCTCTTCTTCAGCTTCCTGCTTAGCTTTTTCTTCAGCGGCTTTCTTTTCAGCTGCTGCTTCTTCAGCTTCTTGCTTTTTCTTCTCTTCCGCTAACTTCCGTTCTTTCTCTTTTTCGCTTAGGTTAAACCACGGCTCTGCTTCTGCTAATTTAGCTTCAAGTTCCGCAATGGTTTGATCTTTTTTCTCGACCCGTTCTTCCATCGAGGCGATTTTCTTATTCAGACTTTCGCTTTCAGCGGTGTTTCCAACAGCCATTCCAATCATAATAAAAAATACAATAGCACCGCCACTGATCCATAACCAGACTTTTTTCTTACTCTTCTTCACTTCCAACACCCCCCTAAGACTAAAGACTTAATGTTCCCATAGTATTATCGGCTGATTTTCTGGAAATTACAATATATGTTCATATATTATATATAAAATTCACATAAAAAAGACTGCCTCCGAAGAGACAGTCTTCTCATCAGAAATTAACTTTTTACTTTCTCATGAGACTCTACCAGATCCGTAATTAACTCCATTACGTCGTCTTTCAAGTCCTCACGTTCTAATGCAATTTCAATGGTGGTTTTAATAAAGCCGAGCTTTTCACCCACATCGTAGCGGGCACCTTCAAAGTCATATGCAAATACGCGCTGGATTGTATTTAGGTGCTGGATGGCATCGGTTAACTGAACTTCGTCCCCGGCACCTTTCTCCTGCTTGTCCAGATACATCATGATTTCCGGTGTAAGAACGTAGCGGCCCATGATCGCAAGGTTAGATGGTGCTTGACCTTTAGGCGGTTTTTCAACAAAGTTCTTAACGCCGTACAAGCGGCCGTTCTTGTTCTCAGGATCAATAATTCCATAGCGGTGCGTCTGATCCTCTTCTACCTGCTGAACTCCAATAACAGAAGAGCGTGTTTCTTCGTATTGGTCCATCAATTGCTTCAGTCCCGGTTCTTCCGATCGGATGATGTCATCACCTAAAAGGACGGCGAATGGTTCATCTCCAATGAATTTACGGGCACACCAAACCGCATGTCCTAGGCCTTTAGGCTCTTTTTGACGAATATAGTGAATATCTACATTCGAGGTTTCGTTCACCTTGTCGAGCATTTCAAATTTCTCTTTGCTCATTAAGTTGTCTTCCAGCTCGAAGTTTTTATCGAAATGGTCCTCAATCGCACGCTTTCCTTTACCTGTCACGATAATAATATCCTCAATGCCGGATTTAATTGCTTCTTCCACTATGTATTGAATAGTTGGCTTATCTACAATTGGCAGCATTTCTTTCGGCATGGCTTTGGTTGCAGGGAGGAACCTTGTCCCCAGCCCTGCTGCCGGGATAATCGCTTTTTTTATTTTCCCCATTACATTCATTCCACCTTCAGCATGAATTTTGTCTAATATTAGTATAATTTAAAAGACAGATTATAACAAACTGAATTTTTTATGGTAATAAAGAATCAAAATACAATTGTTTTATTTTCATGTACAATGACCCGGTCTTCGATATCCCACTTAACCGCACGGGTGAGCACACTTCGCTCGATTAAACGCCCTTTTTTCTTTAAATCTCGCACGCCGTTCCGGTGGTCGACGCGGATCACATCTTGTTCTATAATCGGTCCTTCATCCAGGTCATCTGTAACATAATGAGAGGTTGCTCCGATCAGCTTAACGCCACGCTCGTAAGCACGCTTGTGTGGGCTCGCTCCGATAAACGCAGGCAGGAAAGAGTGGTGAATATTGATGATTTTGGATGGATGCGCCGCCACGAAATCCGGCGTCAGAATCTGCATGTAGCGGGCAAGTACAATAACGTCCACCTCATACTCTTCTAAAAGTCTCAGCTGTTCAGCTTCAACTTCCTTTCGAATATCTTTATTCGCGGGAATATAATAAAACGGAATACCGAACGACTCTACAATCTCCCGGCCGGTTTCATGGTTACTGATCACAAGAGCAATGTCTGTCATTAAGTCACCGCTCTCCCATTGATAAATAAGCTCCCGCAGGCAGTGAACTTCTTTAGAAGCAAAAATAGCCGTCTTCTTTAAATTGGATAGAAAAGTCAGCTTCCACTTCATTGAAAATTTCTCGCCAATATCGTTGAAAGCTTCCCTTATCTCCGCTTCCTTTTCTTTCATACCAGGGGCTTCGAAAACGATCCGCAGAAAAAATGTCCCTTCACTTGGATCCGTAGTATATTGACTGGATTCCACAATATTTGCACCCTGCTCGAACAAAAATGTAGAAATGGCTGATACGATGCCCGGCTGGTCGCTGCAGCTTACCAGAAGCCGCGCTTTATTTTGATTATTAGTTAAGTATTGCTGGATTTGTTCGTTGCTGTATGAAGACATAGACTACCTCACCTTTTATTCATTGTTTCCTTCATTATAGAGGAGGCTGATACGATTGAAAAGGTGAGTGTTGATCGGACTTCTGGCTTTACTCTTAAGTAAAGCAATTAACGGCTTGCTAGGCACGCGGCATGTGCTGAGCCTCCTCGAGCAAGCTCTGCGGGGTCTCACCGATCATGTTCATCCCGCAGGAGTCTGCATCGTCCCCCTCCGGACCTTGCGATATATGAAGCTCGTAATCATGTTTGAAAGAATCTGGTTTATGGTGGGGACACATTTTTAACCACGAGCTTATCCATTTGAATGAATCCCGTTATATAAATATTGGAGGCGGATCAAACTCTCCTTTTCGCCTACAGAAGGGTCCGTTCACTCTTCATTCATAGGGAGGCGAAGGAAACAAGGAGACTCCAGCGGGAGAAGGAGCGAGGCGAGACCCCACAGGGAGTGTCAACGACCGAGGAGGCTTGCCAGTTCCCCCGCAGGAAAGCGAGTTGTTTCCGTAGCCGCCCTTATTCATTTTTGGCAACGGACCCGAGATATCTCGAAACTGAGTCTTCAACTATCCGGCCCATTAGTTTAATAAGCTTGTGAATGATTAATATTCCTTCTTCTTTAAAGGAATGCAGCTACTAAGATCGTTAAAATGATCAGTGGTAAAAATACAAAAACCCCAAACAGCACTTTAAGATTCTCTGGATCCTTTGAAAACAGAGAACGGCGAAACCCATATTACATAATAATCAGGAGGCTGATAGATATAATTGTTAAGGCTAGATACACAAAACCACTCCTCTTACAAGAAGTCGACCATCAAGTGAGCACGGAGTACTATGAATCCGTTCGCAAAGCGAGAGTTAGTCGATTCGCTTCGCTCCATAGTATTTCGGTGCCCAGTATTCGTTCGACTCCAAATTCGTTACTTCGACACCTTCATTCAAGGTTACATGAACGATTTGATGGTTGCCGATGTAGAAGGCGGGATTCAAATAATCATCTTTAAAAAACACAAGATCGCCCGGCCTGAGATCTTCTTTATCTACAGGTTCCCCAACCTCCCATTGCTCTTGTGCACGACGCGGGAACGGAACACCTTGCTGCTCAAAAACATATTCAACGAATCCTGCGGTGTCAAAGCCAGCTGGTGTGGTTCCATCTTTTTGATAGGGGACTTCTCCGATATATTTAGTGGCCTCTGAAACAACCGGATCTTCCCTCGGAATCATTAGTTCTTCAAATCGCTTCACTCCGGTGAATTTTTCCTGCCAGTATTCCCCGCTAAGATAAGAGATGGTGACTTCCTGGGTCCGTGAGGCGTGAACAAATCGACCTTCTCCGATATAGATTCCGTTATGAGAAATACCGTCCCGGTAGGTGTCGCTGAAAAAGATAACATCCCCTGGCTGAATATTTTCTATATCTATTTTCTCGCCAACCTGCCACTGCTGATCGGTAGAACGCGGAAGGTAAATCCCTTTTGCTTCCTCAAACACGTACTGGATGAGTCCGGAACAATCAAAGGCTTCCGGCGTTTCCCCTCCAAATAAATAAGGGACTCCCAGGTATTGAAGGGCGGTTTGTACCAGGTCTTCATCTCTTGCAATCTCCGGAGCCTCCGTGATTCTTCTAGCCATTTCGAAATTTCCGCTCCAGTAGCTGTCGCTTTCAAAAGATGTTACTTCCACTCCATCGGATACGGTAGGATGAATGATCTGATCCTTCCCCATGTAGATCGCCGCATGGGTAAGCCCTTCATCATCTTTACTGAAAAAGAGTACGTCACCTTCCTGCAAGGAATTACGTTTTACCTGTTCCCCCATATTTTTCTGCTGTTCAAGCGTTCGAGGGAGTTCGAACTCTAAAACTTGTTTGAATACATATTGAATAAATCCTGAGCTGTCGAAACCTTGTTTTGGAGATGCACCTTCCTGCTCGTAATCAACTCCTATATAGATTTCCGCTTCTTCGACAAGGGGATGCTTTTCACGATTATCTTCTGGCAGCTGCCACACAAGCAAACTGATAACCATAATCGTGACGGCTGCTATCCATTTTCCACGATGCTTGCGCAATCATAAGCCTCCTCTAGTGTATTGGTGAAAATTTTACCAAATATAGGTGAAAAAGTTTACTAATCTGTCCTGCAACGGCTTTCTTAAGCACATTGAGTAAATCTCTTATACGTATGATTAGTAATGAGGAGACATAGTGAATGCTCTACTTACCATTTCGGAAGAAGCCTAAGCTACTTCCATACATCCAAAAAAAGACTGCCTCCGCAGAGACAGTCTACTTCCACTTTTCATTTATAGAGCTTTGACCAGCCCGCCATCTATTACAAGCGATTGGCCCGTCAAATACGTATTCGCTCCCGATGCCAGAAAGACCACTGCTTTAGCAAATTCTTCCGGCTCTCCGTATCGTCCGAGCGGGATATTCTTCTCAGCTTTCTCCCTGACTTCTTCAGCAGAAATACCTGCTTGGTCCGCCCGCTTCTGGTCTAATGAAGCGACGCGATCTGTCGCTATCCGGCCAGGTCCTACCGTATTAATTAAAATATTATCAGGGGCGAGCTCCTGCGATAGACTTTTAGACAGCCCAACGATTCCAGCCCGGAAAGTATTTGATAAAATCAAATTATCCAGCGTCTGCTTGATCGAGGAAGAGGCGATGTTCAGTATCCTTCCGCTCTTCTGCTCTCGCATGGAAGGGAGCACTTCACGGATCGTCCTGGTAAAGCTGAGCAGATTGAGCTCAAACGCCTGCTGCCAATCTTCGTCGGAGAAGTCATCAAATGTTCCTGCCGGTGGACCGCCTGCATTGTTAATTAATACATCTACGGTTCCGTGCAGTTCGACTGCTTTTTGAACAAGCTGTTCGATCTGTGTTTTATTGGTCACGTCACAAACTTGATACTCTATATTCGGATTGCCACTTACTTCTTGAATTTCAGCTTTGGCCTTTGCCAAATCTTCCTCGCTGCGGCTGGATATAAGTACCTTCGCCCCTTCTTTAGCAAATTCTGTGCTGATTGCTTTCCCTAATCCTTTACTCGAAGCGAGTACGATAACAGATTTATCTTTTAATTGGAAATCCATCTATTTCATCCTTTCTGACTATCTTTTAAATCCTTCACTGAATTTCGTAACGTTGTAAACCCATCGATCTGACATTCGATCACATCTCCGTCTCTAATCACTACAGCCCCCGGTGTCCCTGTCGAGATGATGTCACCAGGCAGCAAGGTCATCACTTTAGAATGGAACGATACGAGATAATCAGGGTCAAACGTCATATTTTTGACTTCATTAGTCCGGTGAACCCGGTCATTAATGATCGTCGTGACGTTAAGACTCTTTACGTCTTTAATTTCCTCAGGAGTAATAAGTTCAGGACCGAAGCTGAAGAAAGTATCGAAGCTCTTCGACCGGGTCAAATACCTTGGATTTCGCTTTAAAATATCTTCAGCAGTCATATCGATAATTGACGTATAGCCCGCGATCACCTGAGCAGCTCCTTCTTCAGGAACATCTTTACACACTTGACCGATCACAATACCTAATTCCGCTTCTCCGGTCGTTCGTTCGGATTGAGTCGGAATACATATGAGATCCTCTTGACCGATAATGGTCGTATCAGGCTTCATAAAACTGGCAGGTTCTTTCTGTGGCGCCATCTCCTCGAGATCGGACGCGTGGTCCACATAGTTCAACCCTATCCCCCAAATCTTCCTTGGACGGCGGTATAGAGGACAGATGTTATACTTTTCCGCTCTTTCTAACGATTCTTTTTCAGGTTTTGGAATATTATTCCACCAGTTCTTGAATCGTACAAAGTTCTCGGATTGAAGAAGTTCAAATAGATCTGTTGGCCACGCCTTATCCATCTGTTCATTAATGGCATGGACAGTTACAACGTTTCTTTCTTCATCGAGGACGGCTGCTGTTTCTATTCCCTCTTGTTCAATTGTTAAAAAGCGCATACCCTTTCTCCTTTCATTACAGTGCGGACCGTTCCTGCTGGATCTCGTTTGTTTTTCTAAAATTCACAGCAAGTACCAGGGCAAATACGGCCAGACCAATCACATCGGTTATAAATCCTGGATAAATCAGGAGCATCGCCCCTACTCCGGACAGCGCACGCATCCAACCAGGCACACCTTTTTTCAAATATCCTTCAGCCATAATCGAAAGCAAAAACACACCGATCAGTGACGTTACTGTAATCACCAAGATGTTTATAATGGTGGCATCGACCATAAGCATCTCGTGGGAGAACACAAACATGAAGGGTACGATGAATCCAGCAATCGCAAGTTTCATGGCCTGGAAACCAGTCTTGTTTGGATTCCCTCCGGCGACACCAGCTCCGGCAAAGGCGGCCAGGGCAACAGGCGGTGTGATGTTCGCAAAAATACCAAAGTAAAAGACAAACATGTGCGCTACAAAGGTCGCCGTTTCCGTGGAACCGGCAATTTCACGGTACAGAGGAAGCTGCAGCAGAATCGGTGCGGCCATCGTACTGGTAATAATATAGGTCGGGATACTAGGCAGTCCCATTCCTAAAATGATCGATGTGATCATAGTAAGCACAAGTGTAATCAGCAATTGAATCAGCGGGCTGTTCACGGCGCTTCCGATATTGACAATACTGTTAGCAATTTCCAGCGCCACCCCGGTTAAGGATGCGATACCTACCACAATTCCTACAGCCCCGCAGGCAATGGCTACTGGAACAGTCGTCCGTGCCCCGTCTTCAAGGGCTTGCAGGCAATCCTTAATACCCACTTCTTCCCCCTCAATTTTCAGTCGTTTTCTCCATACATTAATTAAAAGCGGTACGACTAGAATAATGAGAAGTTCCCACCAGTCACTTCTAACGTTCGGAAGGGAGCTGCCGGTAAGAATAGCAGACAATTGCGGCTGAAAAATCAGGAAGAGAGAAATAGCCGTGATAATTGGAAGCATACGCTTGGACCCTGCAATGACGACGGTCGCAATAATGGACCAGAAAGCCGCATAAAAAGGTGTCTTTCCTGAGAAAAGTAAATAAAGCAGTGTAAGCATGGGAATGATTAAATGTCCGCGCTCGACAATTACACCTTTTAACGAAGGTAGTTCACTTTTCGGCAATCCTTTCAAACCACGTTTGGCAGCTCGAAAGTGAACCTGCAGAAGGATTCCGATATAAAACAGAAGCGCCGGAATGATTCCAGCGAGAATAATTTTGGTGTAAGCTACATTTAAGTTCTCAGCCATGATAAAGGCAGCGGCCCCCATAATCGGTGGCAGGATCTGACCTCCGACACTAGCTGCTGATTCGACAGCGCCGGCAAAGTTCTTATTGTAGCCGATTTTTTTCATTAAAGGGATGGTAAAGGTACCTGTAGTAACCACGTTCGCAATCGCTGATCCATTGATGGAACCTAAGAATCCGCTGGCAATTACGGCTACTTTGGCCGGGCCGCCTTTCGTATGACCCGCGACAGCTAAGGCAAGGTCATTAAATAATTTGCCCATGCCGGATCGTCCCAGGAATGCACCAAATAAGATAAACAGAATGATATAACTGGCCGATACTCCAATGGCTGTACCTAGTACACCTTCTGTAATAAATACAAGCTGAGAGATAATCTGTTTCCCGACTCCAGTAATCGTATTCATATTAAGGACAGGGTAAACCGACAGCTTCACGTAAAATCCGTAAATAAGAAATCCAAGTCCTAATAAAGAGAGCCCCCAGCCTGTTACTCTTCGGGTAATATCAAACAGCAGCACGATAACCAGAATACCGACATAAAAGTCCATGTCGTTAATTTGGCCTCCGGACTGAATGATCCGCTCGGCAGTAATAAACATATATACCGCGACAAACAGCGAAAGAGCGGCCGTTATGTAGTCATAAAAAGGGATTCCTTTTCCCCCTTTTTTCCTTACAAAAGGATAGAGTAAAAATCCAAGGGTCATTAATGTGTACAAGTGGATACTCCGCTGCTTAATATCTACAAGCGACCCGGCGTAAGAGGTATATAAATGAAACAAGGATAAAGCAATCGCAAGGACGGATATCGTCAAGGCCACCGGTTTGGCCAAGTTTTCCCGGGTAGTACTTTCGCGGTCATAATCTTCTGCCTGTTTTGCTTTTTTCTTCATTTTTCCCTCACCTCAGCTTTACTGAAATATAAGTTTTGATGCCCTTCCAAATAGAGAAATGGGCGACCCTGATTCGATAGGACTGATTCTTCTTAAGGTCCAGGTGATGACGATCATATATCACACGGTGGCTCGTCTCCCTACCTGTCCGTAAGGCTAGTTCTTTCCCAATCGTTTGAGTGATGCCTGTCATATAGACCCATCCATCTTTTAGGAAGGTGTCTTCACCCGCATCATTCGGCACTCCCGCTCCAAAGGTCTTAAAACGGGTAGCTGTTAGTTCAATCACCCCGTCCTCAAGTACAAACATTTCTTCCCAGTCTTCTTTTTCCACTGAATGTGTCCAACGGACGGAGAATTCCGCATCTTCCCTATACCTGAAGAGATGTTCAGTTTCCCCTTCTCTATCAATTACAAGCAGTGGAACCTTAACAACTGTGAAGAAGATGCCAATAAAAAGAGTGACTGTTGCAATCGTAATTACTTTCCATTTCATCGTATAAAAAAGGGCACCGGATCGATGCCCTATCTCCCTTACTCTAAAATGCCCTGTTCTTCATAGAATTTCTTAGCTCCCGGGTGAAGAGGCGCCACTAAATCCTTCGCAATTTCATCACGGCCAAGCTGTTTCAACGCACCCACCGAAACGCCTTCTGTGCCTAAATATTCGTAGTAACGCTTCGTCAGGTCATACACCACATCTTCACTTAAATCCGGAGAAACAATAATCATATTCTGAATTCCTACAGTTTCCACTGGGTTCTCCAGGTTATACTTGGCTTCGTTTCCAGCTTCAATTTTATTTGCTTTGTAGAAAGGATATTTATCCATCAGCTTCTTCGCTGTTTCTCCTTTAATTTCTACAAAATTAATGTCCGTTTGCTGCTGCAGATCTGTAATGTTGCTGTTCGGTACACCTGAGGTAAAGAAAGCCGCATCCAGGTTTCCATTTTTCATTTCCTGTACACTATCTGCGTAACCCGTGTGAGTTACCTTGGATAAATCATCATAAGTCAGCCCAACCGCTTCCAAGACTTTCTTCGCACTCTGCTCTACACCAGAACCGACTTTACCAACGCCTACTTTTTTACCTTTCAAATCTTCTATGGATTGAATCCCGCTGTCTTTCAGGGCAACAACCTGCACCACGTTCTGATACATGCCGGCCATCGCCTGCACATCAACTGGATTCCCTTCAAATTGTCCGTTGCCTTCAATGGCATCATATCCGACATCACTCATAATAATCGCCATCTGGTTTAATTGATCCTGAATATTTTGGATATTGGCTACAGAAGCTCCTGTCGATTCGACCGTCACATTATCAATGCTGTCGCTTTCTTCAAATACCGGCTTTAAGGCTCCACCAATTGGGTAGTAGGTTCCTGAAGTGCCCCCTGTTCCAAGTACGATAGATTTTGAATCTGATCCGCCTGATCCAGAAGCTTCTTCCGATCCCCCATCTCCTCCACAGGCGGCTAATACCATCACCGAAGTAAGTGCCAGCAAAAATACTAATTTTTTCAACATGTTGTTATCCCTCGTTTCTGAATTTCATTTTCTAAATTTAATGGTAACGCTTTCAAATTATTTTTAGAATATTATGAACATATTGGACATTTTGGTCTTTTTGGTCACATAGTAGTCAAAAAAAGACCCTTTGCCTGATCTGCAAAAGGTCTTACACTTTCATATGATAGCGATTAACCGGGCGGCCCACTCCTCCATACTGGATCTCTATATCCACATCGCCGATTTTTTGGAGGTATTCTAAATACCTGCGCGCTGTTACCCTGGCCATTCCCACACCGTCAGCCACCTGCTCAGCGGATAAAGCTTCTGAGTTTTGGCCGAGAAAAGTAGTGATCTGTTCCAGGGTCTGTTGATTTAATCCTTTAGGTAATTCTTTGACATCTTGCTCAAGTTTACTGCCAACGAGCCCATCGATCTGCTGCTGTTGTAAAGCTCCCGCCCCACTTATTTCCGAACGAAAATCGCGGTAGTTCGTGAGCGCTTGCTGCAGGCGCTCGAATTTAAACGGTTTAATCAGATAATCGACGGCACCGTGCCTGAACATTGAGCGGATAGTATCTTTATCGTTGGCTGCCGTAATCACAATTACATCCACATCAAACGCCTGATTTCGTATTTCTTTAAGAGCTTCCACACCATCCTGTCCCGGCATAAAAATATCCAGAACAATCAGGTGGGGAGAAAGCTCTTTCGCCATTCGCACTCCTTCTTTCCCGTCAGAAGCGATATCAACCACTTGAAACGGAGACACTCGTTCAATAAATTGTCTATTCACTTCCTGGACCATGGGGTCGTCTTCAATTAACAATACTTCAATAACCTGTTGCCTGCTCATAGGAATCCTCCTCAAGTGTCATAGGAAACGTAATTAAAATGCTTGTGCCTTCTCCCTTTTGAGAAATAACTTCGATCTCTCCCATTCCTTTATCCACGATATTGTTCACTAAATAAAGCCCGATTCCAGAACCTTTCTGTCCTTTTGTCGTAAAACCTTTTTCAAAAATAGCTGCCTGCTTTTCTTGTGAAATTCCCTGCCCATTGTCCTCTACGCTGATGGAACAGCTATGTTCATTTTGTGAGATAGAAACATCGATCCATTTTTCTTGACGTTCTACTTCCTCAAAAGCGTGAAAGGCATTTTCGATTAGATTGCCTAATATAACGACAAAATCATGCTGATCAAGTAAAGGAGGATAGTGATGCAACTCACTCTGGCTGTCAATTACCACTTCAATTCCTAGTTCTTTTCCTCTGCTCACTTTACTAAGCAATAGACCGGATAAACTATAATCTTTCAGGTTTTTCACTAAAAAATTTGAGAGACGCTCCTGTTTTTCTGAGGTTTCAAATACAAAATTCAGTGCCTTATCCTTCTGGTCCAGTTGAATAAGACCGGCGATGGTATGTAATTTATTTAAGTGCTCGTGGTTCTGCACGCGTAAAGCATCTACAAAAGCTTTTACTCCAGTTAATTCTTCGGCAAGTCTGGTAACATCAGTCCGGTCCTGGAAAATAACGACCGCACCGATCGTCTCCTGTTCCACGCGTATCGGCACGCGTGTGCTCATTACTAATGCGCTCCCTAAGCGAAGCTCTTCATTATAAACACCCTGCCCCGAAGTGAGTACATCCCCCAGCCTGACATCGGGAATAACCTGTTCAATCCGTTGTTTTCTCTGATCCCCTTTGATCCCAAGAATCCTTTTAGCTTTATCATTCATAATGGTAATTTTACCTTCATTATCAATCGCTACAATTCCTTCATTCATGGCCTGAAATGTTGCCGTCCGCTCAACAAGCAGTTGAACCACTTCGTGAGGTTCCAAATGAAACGTCTGCTCTTTTAAATGCCGTGCGAGCAGCCAGGAACCAGAAATTCCGAAGAGTCCTGTTAATAAAAGAACAAGCAGAATTTCACTTTTCATCCCTAGCAGAATCTCCGTCAAGGATGGCAGGAGATTTCCGACAATCACAACACCGATCTGCTCGTGATCTTTGTTCATCACGGGCACAAAGCCCCGTACAGCTACTCCCATTACCCCTTCGGCCTTGGAGGTATAACTGTGTTCCCCAAAAGCCGGCCCCTCATCCTTGCCCGAAGATAAGGAACCCAGCTTCTCTTCCACCGGATGCGAATATCGGATACGATTCATATTTAGAACCACAATATAGTCTGAGCTGTTAATCGTCCGAATCCGCTCAACTACAGGATTGATTTTCTTCCAACCCTCCGATTCCGTTAACCCTTCTTTGAGGGCTGGCAGATTCGCTATGGTCCTCCCCGTAACGAGGGCGTGCTCTCCAAGTGATTCTTCTTTGGATTCAATGGTATTTCCTATTATAATAATGCCGCCGATCAAAACGGTAAAGGCCACTATTCCAAATGATAGAATAGTAATTTTCCAGCGGATGGGCATCCGTTTAAGTGACATGACCGATCTTCCTCCCTAGTCTATTATCTATAGTGTATCACTTAAAAGTACAGCTATGTTACACTATTGGAAACGATTACAAGGGGTAGTCTCATTGAAAACTGTCGCAGCCATTAGTCTATTTATTTTAACAGGGATCGTGACAGCTCTTTGGTTCGGGTTTGATTTGAGTGAAGCCACAGATTCCTTGAATTACGATGATGAACAGGAAGGAATTGAAGATAAAGTCGTTATTAAATTCAGTCACGTCGTTGCCGAAAACACACCAAAAGGCAGAGCAGCCCGACGGTTTGCTTCCCTGATTCATGAACGGACCGACGGAGATATTAAAGTGGAGATTTACTCGAATGGTACCCTTTATAATGATCAAAATGAGTACGATGCATTGAAAAATGGACATATTCAAATGATTGCGCCGGCTACATCCAAGCTCACCGAGCGGTTCCCGAAGTGGCAGGTGCTTGATCTCCCCTTCGCCTTCCCCAACTATCAAGCAGTGGAAGAAGCTTATGAAGGGACGATTGGTCGGACCCTGCTTGATCAATTGGAACCTAATGTCAAAGGGATGACCTTTTGGTATAACGGCTATAAACAAATGACTAGCAGCGACCAGCCGATGATCCTTCCTTCTGATTTTAATCGAACACACGTGAGAATCATGCCGAGCCCTGTTATTGAATCCCAGTTCCATGCACTGGGAGCTAGTACCACTCAGATGCCATTCAATAAAACGTACAACAATTTAGAAGTAGATTTTATCAACGGGCAGGAAAATACATTATCAAACATTTATTCTAAGAATCTCTACAAAGAGCAAGACTACTTAACCATCAGCGATCACGGCTACCTGGGTTATGTGGTTCTTATGAATGACGAATTCTGGAGCAAGCTGTCTAATGAGCATCAAGCTATTATTACACAGGCTTTGGAAGAAACTACTGATTGGATCAAAAGGCATTCCATAGAAATTAACGATACCCATCTCCGCCAGATCAAGCGGACAGCCTCCCTTGATGTTCATTACTTAACAAAAAAACAACGCGTCTTATGGAAAGAGGCTGTTACACCCGTATATGAGGAAACAGAACCAATTGTCGGGGAATCTCTGATGCAAGAAATTTATCGATTACAGGAAAAGTATCAATAAACATACAGGAGGACTTAATATGAACACTTTATTTGTTGCCGGTCATTCCAAATTACCTACCGGAATGGCCGCAAACCACATATCCGAATCTTTAACCCTTACCTTGGAAATTGATAAAAAGTATGGCGTGATTGTAGACGCTTCCTGCACGCTCGCCACAGACCATGGACGAGAATTCATCAAATCCTTGTTGAAAGGCTACAGTTTGAAAGACGGAACAGACGAACCGGTCGCTCGTCTCAAAGAAGGTTATCTAGGAAAGGCCGGGAATGCGCTGGAAGCTGCTCTGAAGGATTCATACAAACAATATCAGTTGCACCAGTAAAAGCCACCCCCAGGTGGTTTTTTTCTTACTCTTTTTTACAACCAACATGCAATTTTCATCAACGGCTTATTAAGCAATAGGGCCGGATAGTTGAAGACTCGATTTCGAGATATCTTGTAGAGAAAGGGACTCCAGGGAACGGCTCGCTTTCCGCGGGCATGTGGTGAGCTTCCTCAGGCTTCGCCTTCCGGGATCTCACCGATCATGTTCATCCCGCAGGAGTCTTCGCCGTTCCCTTCCGCCCCTTTGCGATCATTGAGAGCTCAAAATTCTCTGCATAAACGTCTTCCAATGAACAAGTATAACCTAGGATCCTACGAGGGTATAACTGTAAAAACCCTGTTATATAAGCATTTTGAGGCAGATTCAGAATGGCTTCTATCTCCTAGAGCAGGATCCGTTCACAAGAAATGGCTGGGTTGGTGGGGAAATGAAGAGACTCCCGTGGGAGAAGGAGCTAGGCGAGACCCCACAAGGAGCGATAGCGACTGAGGAGGCTTGCCAGTTCCCCCACAGGAAAGCGAGTTATTTCCCCACCAATCCTTTTCCATCTAGAGTAACGGGCCCATTTATATCGAAACTGAGTCTTAAAGAAAAAGGGAGCTTTACTGTAATAACAACACGGAGGTTTAACAGAATCTAGAAAAAATAATTCATAAAGAGGAAAAATGTAGTAATCTAAGAGTAAGATGTAGTAAAAGAGAAAGGGGATAAAGATGTATAAGGGACCTATTTGGCGCAAGATCTCAAGAGCAGCAAGCATGATTATGAATAACCAGAAAGAGATTTATTTCATATTGATCACCCTTGGAATTATCGGTTCCATAGCGTACGGCGGATTTTTCTATTATGAAATTTTAGACAGTGCTTATGCGGAGAGTCCGAAAACATTTATTGACTATCTTATCCGTCCTTCCCTTCTTGCTCTTTTCGTGATTGCCATTCTAATTCTTTTTACAGTTTTTTTCGCCAGAGTCTTATCCTTATCTGCCTTGAAAAGCCTAACCGTATTTAAACTGGGGGTAGAATTTGGGGAATGGGAAGAAAAGGAGCGAGCGATTACCAGCAACTTCCGCTTCACTTCTTCTGTTTTAAAAAACCATGATGATACCCTGATCAAGTTAGTTAGAGAAAAGAGAACTGCCCTTCCAGATATTGTTGACTATCTGGTTGCTGAATTTAATAAGCTGATTAAAGCCACCAAGAGTGAAGTTAAACTGGAAATTGACATTGTCTCTTACTCTCAGCTTGAGAGTTTTGAACAAAATGTCTATGAAGAGATTCTTTCTGACCCTTACAGCACAACAAGATATTACAACTCCGTTTTTGGACCTTACAACCTTTTACTAGGGGTCGTGGAACGACCGAAAGAAGATGGTACGATTATCGTGAGGATGAGGAAAGAGAACTCCTACTCCATGGACGAATACGACCGTGAAACGCTGGAGAGTCTGCTGGCCTATGCCGTTAACCTGAAAGAAACCTTAGAACTAAGGAAAAGAGCATATCTCCAGGGGGTAGCGAATACTGACGGGGTCGAGGTCCCTGCTGAACCTTGGGTTCTTACGAATTCCAACTCTCTACCGGAAAAATTAACAAGCTCCATCAGTAAAGAGCACTCCACGTCTGACGATCACTATTCCTCTCCTGAATACGAGGATCATGAGAAAACTCCGTTGTCCATCATGGATCTTTATAACAAACGAAACGGCTAACCCGCCCTCTATAAAGGACGCCTCGCTTTCTTCTCTTTTTAGAGGTCTCTATTATATCCTGTTATATTTCGCCTATAAGTTGCTGACACCATAATTTATTTTAAAAAAAGACCAGTGCCGGGCACTGGTCTCTTCGTTTAACTCACTTGTACTCGTTCCACTTGGGGAATCCGCTCCGCGATTTCTTTGCCAATTTCAAATGAAGCCGTAGCCGCCGGTGATGGTGCATTACACACATGAACGGAACGCTTACCTGTAATGATGTGAAAATCATCGACAAGACGCCCATCCTTTAACATCGCCTGGGCTCGAACACCGGCATCTGTCGGAATAACATCTTCTTCTTGAATATCCGGTACCAGTCGCTGAAGACTCTTCACAAAGCTCTCTTTGTGAAAAGAACGCACCATTTCCTTCATACCTTCTTTCATATTGACTCTTGCCATTTTCCAAAATCCCGGGAATGACAAAACATCAAACGTGTCTTTCCAATGAAAATCGGTTTTACGGTAACCTTCACGTTTAAAGCTTAGTACAGCGTTTGGTCCCGCGTGAATGCCGCCGTCCATCATCTTTGTCAAATGAACGCCGAGAAAAGGGAAATCAGGGTTCGGAATCGGATAAATCAGACCTTTCACCAAGTGGTTCTTTTCCTCGGTTAATTTAAAATATTCTCCTCTAAAGGGAACAATCTGCAGATCCGTATGAATACCCGCCATACGAACCAGACGATCGCTGTGAAGACCTGCGCAGTTTATGAGGAAGCGCGACCGTATTGTACGCTCTCCTGTTTCAATCGCAACCTCCCCATCGCGCTCATCAATCGTCTCAACAGCCGAACCGAACGAAAACTCGACCCCGGCTTGATTGAGCAATTCAGCAATTTTCAAGCTGACCTTTTTATAATTAACGATGCCTGTCGAAGGAACATGAAGCCCTTCAATGCCATTGGCATAAGGTTCTATTTCCTTCAATTCGTCCTGGCTAATCCTTTTCACTTTCAATCCATTTTCCTGAACGCGCTCATATAGGGCCTCTAATCGTGGGACTTCCTCTTGTTCTGTTGCCACCAGCACTTTTCCGCAGACCTCATGAGGAACGTCATGAGCCTTGCAGAATTCTACCATCGAGTTTCTGCCCTGCATCGCCATCCGTGCTTTTAGGCTTCCTGGCTTATAATAAACACCGGAGTGGATCACCCCACTATTTCTTCCAGTCTGATGGGCGGAAAGCTCCTGCTCCTTTTCCACGACCATAATGGTAGCATCAGGATTCTTTTGAACGATCGCGAAAGCTGTGGATAGTCCCACAATGCCCCCGCCGATAATCACATAATCATACATTCTTCTACCTCCTACTACTGTACAAAATGACCTCGTTGACGAAGCAATTCTCTATGCAAATCAGGATTCTCTTCAAATGCAGCTCTGCCGTGAAGCCAGAAACGGTTATTCAGCATTACTAAATCTCCCACTGGAAGCTCGAGTTCAATGACTCCCTTAGAGTTTTCCATGGATTGAGAGAGCTCTTTTAAATACTGAGCCTGAGCAATCGTTTCCGGAAAGACAAACTGATCGATAAAGCAGATGCAAGGACGATTATTCCATTCATAAAATGGCTTACGCTGTACATCCTCTGACACATTCTTACTGGCCGGGGCCTTGTAGGTGAAAGGAAAGGCTGCCATTGAAGAGTTGTAAAAATAGTCAAATTCTTCCCATTCATCAAGATGCAGCAATCTTGAGCTTCCTCCAACTGCATTTTCTTCCTCCATCTTCATCATCAACAGCCAGTCTGTTGGCTCATCTACATAGGTTCCATCCGTATGAAGCGTAAATCGACGGTAGGCCTGACGGAGGTACGAATCACTGTCATCCGTATGCTTCACAGAGAAGCGAGCATAATATTTTTTCGACATGGCATCGAAGTTCGGAATCCCAGCCAGGTGGGACAATGCCGTGGAAAACTTCACATAATCCTGGGCATCTTCCGTGCGCCCCTGCAACCCAACTGTAAAACCTCCGGAATTGCGGTCGTGAAGAATAGTCCGGATGGTGTCCCCAAAGTCCTCATCGACTAAGTTCAGCAGTGTGTTTGCTGCGATAAATCGCTGGTAAGGAATATATTCCAACTGCTCGTCACTAATGTCTTGAACCTCATGCAAAAATTGGTCAATCACCTGTTTCTCAAATTCAATATGGTATAAACGATCATGCTCTGGATGCGGCTTAATGGCATACCCTTCTCCTGTTATTGACGGAAGACTCGCTTTTTTCATTTCTACTGCACACATAATGATTTTCCCTCCATAATAAGTGTAGTGTTGCTTTTTTATGGGCCCATAAAAATCAAAAAAGCCAGTTTTCTCCCTTTAAGGAAGAAAACTGGCTCTAAACTGCGAGTTAATCTCTGGCATTGTAGAGATTAGACAGCTTTACAGTTACGTTATCCGCTTGTGATGTCAACACTGCAGCCGGACAGTGAAAGGGGATTCCTTTCTACGAGGCTGCTTTCTAGTATCTATCCTATCGATATTTCAATATTCTGTCAACAAAGACGAAGTGGGTGACTGATCTTTTCCAGGTAATAAAGAGAATAAATCTTCCTAATCCTCACCCTCTCCACTCTGTTATTATTAAACTAATAACATCAGCTTCTGCAAGGAGGAAACAATGGAACTCACCGATCAATTAGGCCGTGAAATAATAAATCGGTTATCTAAATATATTGATGTGCCCATTAATTTAATGAACCCACAGGGAAAAATAGTCGCCAGTACCGATCCCACACGTATCGGACAAAGTCACGGCGGAGCGATAACAGTGATTGAAACGACAGAGCCGCAGTTTATTACAGCAGAAGAAGTAACCCATTATTCAAATGTAAAGCCTGGCGCAAACCTACCTATCTTTCACAGAGGAAGACTTGCTGGTGTTGTTGGACTGACAGGCCGGCCAGAACAGGTAACACAGGCAGCTGGAATGACGCAAGGTTCTGTTGAAATTGCCCTAGAACAAATTTACATACAAAGGCAGGCTTTTTATCAGGAGAGGCAATGGAATCATTGGCTGCAGCAGCTGCTGCAAACCGAAGCGATCGATCGTGAGGAACTGGTAAGAGAAGCCTCCTACACATTAAGAGTAGATGTGAATCGAACCTGGCAGGTTTTGGTTTTTCAAGCAGAAGAACCTTTTGAATTGGCTGAATCCCTGCAAACTATGTTTCTAGATGAAGACTATCTATTTATTCTGCCCTATCAGGATAATATGGTGATTGCAGTTCTCCATTATCCTGACGCCTCATCCCTTCCTTTCAACGACATTGACTCACTCATAGGAGTCGGTGAACCCGGTTTCTCAGTACATGGCATTAGACAGTCTTTCAAACAAGCCTGTGAAGCCATTGATCTTAGTGGTACAAAGGGAGAACCCATTTACAGTCGTGATCTGCAAATGGAGAGACTTCTGCATAATGTAAATGCAGATACTTTTCATGAGGTGACGGAAGTTTATCAAAACCGCCTCCAGCAATTGGAACAAGTTTACCGCATCACGCTTACACAGTTTTTCAAACAGGATATGAAAATGAGCCGGACCGCTGAAGTCCTCCACATCCACCGCAACACGTTAATCTACCGGCTGGACCAATTAACTCGAAAAGTAGGTTTGGATCCCAGGCATTTTAAAGATGCGGTTATCTTACAAACAATTCTCATACATTTTTAATTTGTGCATCTGCATAAGAATCCGCTTTCAGTTTTCTGAATTTTTGTGTAAATAATCAATTGTATTCAAGCCTGAATTTCGTTTCAATAGAATCAGGCTGATGATTGGAGGGACCAATGATGAAAGTAGTCTTTGCGCCAGATTCTTTTAAAGGAAGTCTGTCTTCCGTGCAAGTATCTGAAATAATGGAACAAGCTTTCCTAGCCGTCGATCCTGATGCAGAAACCATTCTGAAACCGATGGCTGATGGCGGTGAAGGGACGCTCGAAGCTCTGTCCAAAGCCTCTGACCCCAAAAAAGTGAGCTTGACATGTACAGGTCCTCTTGGTGAAAAAGTTGAAAGCTGGTACATCGAATTTGAGGATCAGCGAGCTGTCATTGAAGGAGCGGCTATTGCGGGTTTGCCACTGGTTCCTAAACAACAGAGAAATCCTGATTATACCACTACATACGGTATCGGCGAAGCGATTTTACATGCCCTGGATCGCGGACACCGTGAGTTGATGATCGCTATCGGCGGCAGCTCCACGAATGATGGTGGACTGGGGATGCTTCAAGCACTGGGAATGAAGGCGTTTGACGGCCATGGCAAAGAAACAGGAATATTTGGAAAAGATCTTTTTCAAATCAAAAGGATTGATTTTTCTTCGATCGATTCCAGATTAAAGACCACAACGATCAGGGTTGCGTCCGATGTCGATAATCCACTGACAGGAGCTAAGGGAGCGAGCCATATCTATGGGCCTCAAAAAGGAGCTTCAGAAGAACAGGTGCTTGCTTATGACCAGGCTTTATTTGACTACGGAACACTTGTGGAACAAGCAAGTGGAAGATCGGTCATGAATTCTCCTGGAGCTGGAGCCGCTGGCGGACTTGGATTTGCTTTTTTATCGATAGAAGCTTCACTGGAATCCGGTGCAAGGCTCATTTCTGAAGCCATCCGTCTTCCAGAAGAAATTCAGCGGGCTGACCTTGTTGTGACCGGCGAGGGACAAAGTGACGAACAAACCATGTACGGAAAAGCTCCTGGCTATGTAGCAGAAACAGCGAAACAGTACAACAAGACGGTCCTGCTCCTATCAGGGAGTTTAGATGGAGATTACGAGAAGTTAAATCAAGTTTTTACAGGATGCTTTTCGATCGTTCCAGGACCGAAAGATTTAACAGAATGTATGGATCATGCGGAAGAATATTTGTTTAAAGCAACAAAGCAAGTTGCACGTCTCGTTTCAAATTTCACAAAATAAAAGGAGTGTATTAAACGTATGGATGGAATCGGATTAATTCTGGTTATTGTTGCAGGTGTCTTATTTGTAATTGTCGCTACCGCCAAATTTAATCTTCATCCTTTCCTCTCGTTATTAGTGGCAGCATTCGCCATAGGTATATTTTCAGGGATGCCGCTTACTGATGTAGTCGAAGCTGTAAATGGCGGCTTCGGCGGACTGATGGGCGGGATAGGATTAGTGATTGTATTTGGGACGATCATCGGAGTCATATTGGAAAAGTCCGGCGCTGCGCTTCGAATGGCAGAAGTGGTGCTTCGTATCGTGGGCGAAAAGCGTCCTCAGCTGGCTATGAGTGCTATTGGAAGTATCGTTAGTATTCCCGTCTTCTGTGATTCAGGATACGTTATTTTATCGTCTTTAAAGAAAGCGCTTGCAAATAAAACAAAAGTTACGGTCGCTTCTATGGCCATTGCCTTATCCACTGGTTTATTTGCTACTCATACGCTAGTTCCACCAACGCCTGGCCCGATAGCCGCAGCCGGGAACATTGGAGCGGAAAACTATTTAGGTACAGTTATCCTCTTTGGGATCATTGTTGCCATTCCGGCAATCCTCGTGGGCTACCTCTGGGCCGTTAAGGCAGGAACTAACATCCATATTGAATCAGATGAGGATGAGTCTATGTATAGTTACGATGAAGTGGTGAGCAGTTTTGGCGACATGCCCTCACCCGGAAAATCCTTTGCCCCTATTCTTGTACCGATTTTATTAATCGGCTTCAGTTCAGTAATTACATTTGCGGGCTGGACAGGAAGTATTTTTTCCTTTTTCCTATTCTTAGGTTCTCCTGTAGTAGCCTTGCTTGTCGGTGTCCTGTTCGCTTTCGCGCTGCTGCCAAAATTTGATGAAGAAACTCTGACAGAATGGATTGGCGTAGGGATTAAAGAAGCCGCTCCTATTCTATTAATCACTGGTGCAGGTGGAGCTTTTGGGTCAGTTATAAGCTCTACCAGTGTAGCAGATTTAATTAAAGGCATAGCTGGGAACGATATGGCCGTGGGCGCCCTATTTATCTTTATACCATTTGTAATTGCTGCAGCCTTAAAGAGTGCCCAGGGGTCTTCTACAGCAGCCATTGTTATTACCTCTACTCTGATTGCTCCACTACTCACTCAAGTGGGAATTGAAGGAGCCGTGCCGCTTGCTCTTGTTGTAATGTCTGTTGGGGCTGGTGCGATGGTCGTCTCTCACGTAAACGATAGTTATTTCTGGGTGGTTAAAGAATTCAGTGGAATGTCGATAACTCAGGCCTATAAAGCACAGACAATGGGTACGCTGCTTCAGGGCGGTACAGCAATTGTAGTTACTTCTATGCTCTGGTTTATACTGGTATAAGTTAATTATACTGGTATAAGTTAAAGGTAAGCTGGCTGAAGATACATCCTCAGTCGGCTTATTTTTTTAATAAAATTAATTTGTACTTCGCGATCGCTCACCCTCCTACTATTTTCATTAAATATAATAGAATTTATTTATTCTATTAGCATGAGTACTATCAATATTTTCTAGATACCCATACTATATTTGTTAAATGACTTTCCACTATAATAGTCTTTTTATACCACACTCAATTATTTTCAGAAAATAAAGATAGTTAAAAATACTCTGTATATGATTACCTATATTTCCTATAATTGGTTATATTACTCCTGGGAGGTATTTTATGAAGAAAAAACACGTAATACCAGTAGCTGTTTTATCATCTGCTTTATTTATGGGGACCGTTTCACCAGCACAAACGCTCGCTGTAAGTCCAAATGCCAATACAGAGGTTGTTCAGAAGAAAGTACATAGTGAAGGTAAAGGAAAACCTTTCTTCGTTAAAGAAATGCAGGCAGAAAAACAAAAGTCAGCAGATGGCAAAGCTGCGAAGGATTTTCTAAATAAAAATAAAGCAAAATTCAATATGGATAAACCCGAGGAAAGTCTGGAATCCGCTAAAGTCACGAAAGATGAATTGGGTATGACACACGTGAAGCTTCAGCAGAAAAAGAACAATATACCAGTGGAAGGTCATGAAGTTACCGTGCATTACAGCAATGATAATCGTGTGCAATCGGTTAGTGGACAATTCAACGAATCGATTGAAAAGGAAGGCCTGCCTTCCAAAGCTTCTCTATCCACCTCGGAAAGTATAAAACTCGCTAAAAAATCAGTTAAGGCTCCAGATCAGCTGGTAGAATCACCTAAAGCAGAGCTTGTCTATTATTCGTTTCAAGATGAAAATCATTTAGCTTACAAAGTAAATGTGAATTTCCTGGGCGATAAGCCTGGGAACTGGTCGGTTTATGTCGATGCGAATTCTGGCGAAGTCATTGATCAATATAACAAGATCATGCACGCACAGGATTATAAATCATCTAAGGGGTCTGGAATCGGTGTACTGGGTGATCAACGCCAGCTTCACATCACTCATAAAAACGACAAATCAGTTCAAAAGGGCACAAACTTTTACCTGTTTGATAACTCTCATGAAGACCTTGAAGGAATTTACACCTACGATATGAAAAATCAATGGGGGGATAGTGATATAAATTTCCCTGGAGTTCTTTTCAGCTCGCCAAACGCTTCATTTAAAGATGCTTATGACAGGCCGGCTGTAGATGCGCATTACAATTCTGAACAAGTTTACGAGTACTACCTGGAAGAGCATGATCGTAACTCTATTGATGGAGAAGGCATGGCCATCAAGTCCTCGGTTCATTTTGGCCAGGATTATAATAATGCCTTCTGGAATGGTGAGCAAATGACCTACGGAGATGGTGATGGCGAATTTTTCGTACCTCTATCAGCTGGTCTCGATGTAGCAGCGCACGAAATGGCACACGGGGTTACGACTTACTCCGCTGGTTTGAAATATCGTTTCCAATCCGGGGCGCTTAATGAAGCCTTCTCGGATATATTTGGTGCTTTAGTAGATGAGGAGGACTGGGAAATCGGGGAAGACATTATGGCAGAAGACGCTAGAGAGTCGGGCCGTACCTCCCTTCGCAGTCTGAGCAACCCTAGTAAATATTCAGTTGGCGAAAAATATACGTCATATGGAGATGGAGACGGAAAGTATCCTTCCCATATGGACGAGTACTATGATCTTCCTTTAGATCTGGATAATGGCGGTGTCCATATCAACTCTTCCATCATTAACCATGCAGCCTATCTAACAGGCGAACAGATTGGCAAAGATAAACTAGGGCAGATTTATTATCGTGCACTGACGGTTTATCTGACTCCAGATTCTGACTTCAGTCATGCGAGAGAATCCTTGATTCAGTCAGCTGTTGATCTATACGGTGATAATAGTGCAGAAGCCAAGGCCACAGAAGATGGATTGAATCAGGTAGGAATTACCGAATAATAAATGAATAAAAAATGAAGAAAGGCAGAGGTTTATAGAACCTCTGCCTTTCTTTGTGCATCAAGCTTATGAAGTTGTAACCTTACGTTTCTCTCGAATTACGGCATTAATAGCTTTCCGATTTTTCCAGACAAACTTACCCGCTTCTTCGCGCTTCAACACACGCTCACCTTCATCACAATAATCGAGGCCTCGCCCGTGCGCCGTGATCAAACCGTCACGATAAACCATCAGTGTCCAGTCTCCGCTCCGTTCCTTGTCCGAAAACACCAGATAGTGCTTAGCACCCTTCTCATCGTACTGCGCGAAATCACAAAAAGACGACAACAACTCTTCAATATCCCGTTTAGTTTTAATAGTCATCTTACTCCATCCCTTATTTTTCGTTTCTTTCATTATATCATATGACATTTTCATTTCACTTCTATCTACAAAACACTTTACTAAGCTACAGAATTAGACGAAAAATAGCTGAGCTCAGCAGCCTATAGTTTTAAATCCTCTTCCGGTCTACGACTCTCATATTAATTTTACAATATAATTTAACACGCCCGGTTTATTGAAATGAAATCATTAAAATTAACTAATTTAAAGGTTTTATGTTTATCATTCTTGAAAACCGGATAGCGTTAATTGCTATATTAATATATTTATATAACGTAGGAGGATAAAATGAAACAGCAAGTTCTGGGAGCAATCTGTTTAGCTTTAGCCGCTAGCATATGGGGCGGGATGTTTGTAGCCAGCAAATATGTGCTGGAATTCATTCCCCCATTCATGCTTATGTGTATCCGGTATTTAATAGGCTGTCTCTTGCTTTTTTCTATTATAAAAGTAAGGGAAAAACCTTCTGCAGCCAAAACAAATAAGGATTGGATGTTGCTTATCTGGATTGGTTTCATCGGTTATTTAGTCACGATTTCATTCCAGTTCATTGGAGTGGAACTATCCAATGCTCATACTGGGGCGTTAATCACAGCTACCACCCCTGTATTTATTGTGGTTTTTGCTAGAATACTTTTAAAAGAAGAAATTACTTATCGGAAAGCAGCCTCTCTGATCCTCGCCACAGTCGGCGTAGTGACTGTAATTGAATGGAACACTCAAATGAATGATTATCTTCTGGGCAGTTTCATTCTTTTTATGGCAGCGGTTTGCTGGGCTTTGCTATCTATTTACGTAAAAAAAGCTTCTTCCAAATTTTCATCACTGGAAATTACAGCGTATGGCATCCTCTTCGGAATGATAATGACTATACCTTTTATGATAGGAGAACTGCAATATTCCTCCTTTTCCATTCCTAACTTAACCGTTATTTCCGGCATACTCTATCTAGGAATAGTTTCCACGGCTGGAGGTTTTTATTTCTGGAACAAAGGGATGGAATTGATGGAAGCGGGTGTCGGTTCTTTATTTTACTTTTTCCAGCCGCTTACCGGAGCAGTATTAGGCTGGCTATTATTAGATGAATCCTTATCTTTCCAATTCTTTATTGGGTTCTTTCTAATTATGTGTGGGATTTTTATCGTTACTTGGAAACCTAAACCAAAACGTAACCTGACTTCCTCTGAATATATAAAAAAAGTAAGATAGTTAAATATACAGAAAAGCAAGTCTTTCATTATCTGCTCAGATAATGAAAGACTTGCTTATGAAAATTAATATCATTATTGCCCGCAAAAACTCCCCCGCCTTATAAGGGCGGGGGGAGTTTCGGAAAGCTATTAGGATGACTTCACCCAATAGGCTGCTTCATTCTCAGATGGGGAAGGCGGGAACTGATCGCCTTCATTCAAGCTGATCTCAGTATTGTCACTGGATTTATTGTTTCCACTTACAAGTTTATCTACTTTATAGTTACCGGATTCTGGTGCTTTTTCACCTGTTTTAAACTGTTTGTTTGCCATTTTTAAGGCACCTCCGTTATAATTTTAGTGAATCATTTAATAAAGTTACCAGCTTTATTTAGTGATAGGCTGCAACTCTTAGTTATTGCTAGAACCATTACCTGAGTTGCGGCCGCCTTTTTTACCAATCTTCTCAAAGTGTTTTTCTCCGTACTTATCACTTGTCGTTTCGCCGCCTTTTTGGCCGATTTCTTCATAAAATTCCTGATCGTGTTCTTGAGCGGTTGTTTCGCCGCCTTTCTTACCTATTTCTTCAAAGTGTTTTTGATTGTACTCTTCGCTGGTGGTCTCTCCGCCTTTTTGGCCAATATCTTCAAAATGCTTTTGGCTGTATTCCTGACTAGTGGTTTCGCCGCCTTTTTGACCAATATTCTCGAAGTGTTCTTGATCATATTTGCGACTTGTCTTCTCTCCGCCTTTACGACCAGCTTCTTCTCGACTCATCGTTTGATTTTGATTTTGATTATTGTTCTTAGCCATTTTATTTGACCTCCTTTGAATAAGATATAAATATTTACCACCAATCACATGGAGTTCAAACCCAAATATTTACTTGTAATATTTTTTTAATATAACTTATTGGATTTGAGGAATTTATACTTACCGTACCATTATTTCTTCTTTTAATTGTTGCTTAAGCCTTTCGCTGTTTCACTCACAATGTTTCCAGCTATTTCATCAGAGCCCTGTTTTCCTATATCTCCTATGCTCACGACACCACTGATGGCATCCTGATCAACAACAAGCAGACGGCGAATCTGATGATCCTGCATTAAACGAGCAGCTTCAGCTATTTCCATGTCTGAAGAACCTGTAATGATTTTCTCCGTCATAATATCCGAAGCTTTTACATGATCAGGCGAGCCCTTAGCCAAACCTTTCACGACGATATCACGGTCTGTAACAACGCCTGCATATTTCCCACCTTCGACTATTGGAACAAACCCAACGTCTTCTTCTCTCATACATTTTGCCACTTCCGACAAGTTATCGGAGGCCTCGCAAGTCATGAGTTGCGTATTCATATACTCTTTTAGTGCTGTCATCCTTCATCCACCTTTCTTGTTTATTTGCTTTACATTAGTTCGTTTTACTTTTAATGGTAATTTTAAACGGAGTTTCTCATATTTCCTACCTTCGTCTTATGAAACGGCGGAGAGGTTATTACTTTTGTCAGATTTTAGTCTGATAGAGAAGAAAGTGGTTTATGATTTCATTTAAAAGGAAAAGTAATACATTATATAAAAATAGTAAACGGTGATGATCGCCGCAGGGTTTGTTACGATGACCAGCCAAATTTCAATCGCTGTTTTTATACAAAAAATATTGAAAGGAGAGTCAGAAGATGATCACCGTTTTAGGGTATGTTTTCTTATTCACCTTCGTGGCTATCGTTCGTTTCTTATTAAGTAACAACGAAACTAGAAATCAATAAAGCTGCACAGCATTCACAATTAAGAAGTTTAGTGCTCTAAGGTGAATAAAAAAACAATGCTTCCACTCTGATTTGCGGAAGCATTGCCTCTTTATTTCTCCCATATGACCTCATCCACTTGCGCCCCTAAATGCCTGCCAGGCTGATCCTTAATCCCGAGAAGGCGATGTCCAACTTCGAGACTGAGTATAGGAAGTTCTCCTTCCTCCTCTTCCATCACATAAACACTCGAGGACTTTTGCAGCGTAGCTGAGATCGTCCCTTCTTCCGTTTGACATTCAATCCTTAGAAACGGACGCTTCTCTACCTTCACGCGTCCAAGAGGTAGTTCCCGGTCCTCTTTTCCAGACAAAAACAAGCTTTCTCCAGGGTTCAGTTCATGTAAGTAATACGTTTTTTCCTTTTGATATAAGTATTGATGAAATGCGCCGCAGTTAATACGAAATGGACGCGCTGGATACCCTTCCGAATCGCGGTTTTCGGATAGTACTTTCATGTATCCGTGTCCTGTATTTCCTACATAGAGCCCGTCCTCCGGGTCGAGGACGTCAATAAAATCCAGGCAGACTCTCATGCCTTCGCCGATTTCCTCAATTTTAGTTACTTCTATATATTCATTTTTGCTATTCATCGATTGATTGGACCTCCCTTTTCTTAATAAATATGCTCTGTTAAAGTTTATTGTTGATTATTCATAAGAGGCTTATTACACAATAGGGCCGTATACTGTAAGACTCAGTTTTGAGATATTTTGTAGGGATAGGGGCTCCAGGGAACGACTCGCTTTCCGCGGGCATGTGGTGAGCTTCCTCAGGCTTCGCCTTCCGGGATCTCGCCGATCATGTTCATCCCGCAGGAGTCTTCGCCGTTCCCTTCCGCCCCTTTGCGATCATTGAGAGCTCGAAGTTCTCTGCATAAACACCTTCCCATGAACAAGGATCATCTATAATCCACCTTGATTTTTACTGTTTGTTTACGTGTAGGAACCCTGTTATAGAAGCATTTGAGGCAGATAAAGCTTCGCTCCTGTCTTCTATAGCAGGGTCCGTTCACTAGATATCGTTGGTGTGGCGGAGGAAACGACGAGACTCCCGCGGGAGAAGGAGCGAGGCGAGACCCCACAAGGAGTGGTAACGACTGAGGAGGCTTGCCAGTTCCCCCGCAGGAAAGCGAGTTGTTTCCGTAGCCGCCTCATCCTTTTTTTGGTAATGGACCCGAATTATCTCGAAACTGAGTTTTACGCAAACGGGAGCTTATCCTTAAGATCAACACGGAAGTTTAACAGAGCCAATAAATAAAGTATATCAGAACCTTACAGTCGTCTCGAAGATGGAATATTCGAATAAATAGTTGTCCTTGAAGGTTCGGGTGTGTCATGGTTAATAAAAAGAACAGAGGTGATTTAATGACAACGTTGTTGGAACAAGCGCAATCCATGCAAGCGAGTTTGACCCAGTGGCGACAATATTTACATCAAAACCCTGAGACAGGGTATGAAGAATATAATACCTCCCGATTTGTTCAGGAAAAACTGAAAGAATCTGGTTATGAACCTTACGTAATAGCGAAAACCGGGGTCGTCGCTTTGATCGACTCTGGAAACCCTGGACCCACGGTTGGGTTAAGAGCCGACATGGATGCTCTTCCCATCCAGGATGAAAAAACGATAAGCTATGCCTCTAATACGCCAGGAAAAGCCCATTTATGCGGACACGACGGGCACACCACTATGCTGCTAGGCGCAGCAAAGCTATTAAAAGACAACCCTCCCAAACGAGGGAAGATCAAGCTTATTTTTCAGCCGGCGGAGGAAGCTCTGTTTGGAGCTCGAACGATGATTGAAGATGGAGTCCTTCAGAATCCGAAGATCGATGTGATGGCCGGACTCCATGTAAATCCGGATTACCTTACAGGTCAAGTAACCTGCGCCCAAAAAGAAGCCTGTGCAGCCGCTGATTTTTTTGATCTAGAAATCATCGGAAAAGGCGGGCACGCAGCCCAGCCTCATAAAGCAACTGATCCTATTAGTGTAGCTGCGGAAGTAATCAGTTCCCTGCAGCAGGTTGTCAGCCGCCAGGTAAATCCGTTGTCTCCAACGGTCCTTACCGTCGGCCAGATCCACGGTGGCTCGGCAAACAATGCGATTGCTCCAAGAGTTTCGATTGGCGGCACCGTCCGCACACTGGATCCAGAAGTGCGTGATTCAATTGAAGCTAAAATGGAAAGTATCATTAAAGGAATTACCCGAGGCTTTGGTATGGATTACCGGTTCCACTACCAATATTTCTATCCACCCCTTGTGAATGACGAAGATTTACTTCCTTCGGTAGAACAAGCCGTGAACGATGTATTCGGTCCAGGCAAATTCTCTGTCATCCCACCTTCAATGGGTGGAGAAGACTTTTCCTTTTACGCTGAAGAGATTCCAGCAATTTTCTTCCGTCTTGGAGTTAGAAATGAAGAAAAAGAAGCCGTTCACCCGCTTCATCATCCTCAGTTTAATCTCGATGAGGAGGCACTTCCTTATGGTTCGGCGACTTTGACGCAGTGGGCGCTTTCGATGACAGAGGATTTAGGGAAGTATAAATAACGGGGAAAGCTTGCAGAGATGAGATCTCTGCAAGCTTTCTTATTTAAATTGAAATCTATTTGGAGGGGCATGTTCCTCCCTCGATTGGGCCGTGCCCTCGCCTGATTGGGCCGTGCGCTCTCCCGATTGGGCCGTGCGCTCTCTTGTTTGGGCTTTGTGTAAACTGATCAGGTCTCCAGTTATTTATGATTAATTTAACCATTCCTCTATATTAGTCGGCATCTGATAAGTTCTTCCTTTTGTTTCTCCTTCCCCCTCAAGGTTTGTCCTATTTAATAGTTTTCCCATCATATAGCGTGAGGGAACATGTAAAAATTCGCGACAATCTTTATTAGTCATAGATTGACCAAAAAATAGGAAATAGTCTGCTATCGCTTGATAATGTGCTTCACTTGAACGACTTTTACAAAATGGACATTCCCATAACCTTCTAACTCTAGCCATAGCATAACGTTGGCACTTAGGACATTGAACTCCCGTCTCGATATAGGAAAAAGGGATCGAGAAAGCACCGAGAATATTAGAATAATAGGGACGATGCCCTTCTATAAGTTTCTCCGAAATACTGCCAGAGTTAAAACTTCTTCTCTTTTTATAAAAAGAATGAACCTCTTGAATTCTCTCTATCGTTTCTTCCAGATGAGTAATGGGTACGGTTGGATCTGCTTGTAGATCCATAGTAGTAGAGGGGTTGCTGATGGCGACATGAGGAATAATCGGATAATCGTGGATACCGCGTGCTTGAAACCAATGCTCCAGCTGGAGTTTTTGGCGGTTCACTTGCGCAACGGGGTTCGGAAGGCGCTCTTCTTTGCCTTGTGAAATGCGGCGAAATGGCTGAGACTTTCCTTCGTATATAATCGTTCCGGAGATATTTTTGACTTCTATAATGAAGCCTGCGTGAGGGGTTAAAAGTAGGGTATCGAGCTGAAAGGTTTTGCCGCATGCAAAGAGACGAAGATCTTCGAATATATGAAAAGTGGTTTTGGGGAGAAAATCAAGAAAGTAATCAAGCGCAAGTTCCCCGCGGTAACCCGCCCACCTCTTCTGAATAGAGTGCTCTATATTTCTTCTTTTCTCATATTGATCTGGCAGCCGGCGGTAAAGAGCTTCTTCCTGTCTTAATATTAGAGGCACGCTTCTTTTTTTACGATTCAATAGTTTCACTTCCTTCTTCAATAATAAGTCTATCTCTATTAAATCCATCTATCCTCTTTTTAGCAACAAAAAAGCGCACCCTGATGGATGCGCCCTCCCATTATTAAAACTCTTCATATTCTGCCGGATCCTGATCATTCAATCGGCCGTCCGGACGAGTTAATTCTGCAATCATCCCCATTTCAGCATCACTTAGTGAGAAATCGAATATAGATAGATTTTCAAGTTGACGCTTAGGAGAAGCTGACTTCGGAATCGGAATCGCCCCAAGCTGATGATGCCAGCGTAAGACAACTTGCGAGATCGTTTTATTGTGCTCATCCGCTATTTTCTGAAGCGTTTCATTTTGAACGATTTCGTTAGCTTTCGCAAGCGGACTCCAGGATTCCGTTTTAATTTCATGTTCATCATTGAAGATTCGCTGCTCTTCCTGATTGAAAAAAGGATGAAGTTCAATTTGATTGATGCTCGGCTTTACGCCCGTCTCGTTTTCCAGCCGCTCCAGATGCTCAGGGAGGAAGTTACATACGCCGATGGAACGGATGAGCCCCCATTTTTTTGCATCGATTAAAGCCTGCCAGGCCTCGACGTAATGATCCTGTTTAGGGTTGGGCCAGTGAATCAGATACAGATCATAGTAATCCAGGTCCGCACGGTACAGGGATTCCTGGATCGCTGTAACGACCTTATCATAGGTCTGATAACGACCGGGAAGCTTCGAGGTTATGATCAATTCTTCCCTTGAAATCGAACTGCGGCGGACGGCCTCTCCGACGGTTCCTTCATTTTCATAGTTATAAGCGGTATCAATCAGTCGATACCCGTTATCAATTGCGCTTGTAATGGCTTGAACGCCAGCATTACCGTTCAATGCGTAAGTGCCAAAGCCTATGGCTGGTAAGGTCAAACCATCATGAAGTGTAATAGTTGGAATACTCATAATCGACTCCTTCCTAAAGATGAATTCAGCGTATCACTTTAATGAATAATTTTCCAAATATTCGCTCTAATCTTACTCATTGTAAAACTATTATGAAAATATCTCTGAAACGAGGTTCTCGTTTATACTCAATACTGTTAAAATGATGGGATAGAAGGAAAGTAGGTGACTCCATTGAAAGAAACAGAAATCCAAGTATTGAAGATTATTGAGAAGAATGCAAATCTAGGCGTGGCAAAAATCGCCAAGCTGATGGGAAAGAGTGAACGGGAAATCCAGCAGGTGATTGATGACCTCGAAGAGAAAAAAGCGATTCTCGGCTACTCTACTCTCATTGACTGGGCAAAGGTCGTGGAGCACGAGGAAGTTACGGCTATGGTTGATGTGAAAGTGACACCGGCACGCGGGGTCGGTTTTGATAAAGTGGCAGAGCGTATTTATCGTTTTCCTGAAGTGAAAGCGGTGTACTTAATGTCCGGGGCATATGATTTATCTGTAACGGTTAATGGAAAGACCATGATGGATATTGGCCAGTTCATCTCCGAGAAGCTGTCAGCGCTCGATTCCGTTCTTTCCACCACCACTCATTTTGTCCTGAAAAGATATAAACACGACGGATTTATTTTGCATGACGATGATGAAGATGATAAGAGAATCGTGGTATCTCCATGAGTAAAAGATCGTTCGTATCGAAGCATGTGGAGGATCTGAAACCGTCGGGGATCCGCCGTTTTTTTGATGTGGCCGCCCAGATGGAGGATGTCATTTCACTGGGAGTCGGCGAACCGGATTTCGTCACACCGTGGAATTTTATCGAGCAAAGCTTCCACTCGCTGGAGCAAGGGTACACCTCTTATACGGAAAATGCAGGGATGATCGAACTGCGGAAGGAAATCAGTAATTATCTAGCTGGGAATTTTCAGGTAAACTATGACCCGGCTGACCAGTTGGTTGTTACGGTAGGCGCAAGTCAGGCCATTGATCTTGCTTTGAGGGCGGTGGTCGAACCAGGAGATGAAGTCATCGTGGTCGAACCAAGCTTTGTGGCTTATGTTCCTACTGTCAGTCTCGCTGGAGGAAAACCAGTCACAATCCAGGCAGATGCTGATAATGAATTTAAACTCACAGCAGAAGCCATTGAGAAAGCAGTCACCCCGAGAACGAAAGCAATTATGTTGTGCAATCCGAACAATCCGACCGGCACCTTTTTAACAAAAGAAGAGTTGGAGCCGATCGCTGAAGTGATTGAGAAGCACGATTTAGTGGCGCTGTCAGATGAAATCTATGCAGAGCTTACTTACGATGCTTCCTATACCAGTTTCCCTTCTCTCGCCGGGATGAAGGATCGAACGATTTTAATCAGCGGTTTTTCTAAAGCATTCGCGATGACTGGCTGGCGCCTCGGCTATGCAGCAGGACCGCCCGAGCTGATCGCGGCTATGGTAAAAATCCATCAATATACGATGATGTGTGCACCGACCATGGCTCAGCACGCGGCACTTGAAGCAATGAAAAACGGCGGGCCTAGTGTGCGGGATATGTTCGAAAGTTATAAGCAGCGAAGAAACTTTATTGTAACGAGCTTAAATGAAATGGGGCTCGACTGTCCGAATCCGGGCGGTGCGTTTTATGCCTTCCCATCCATTAAAGCTACCGGATTAACATCTGCTCAGTTTGCCGAGCAATTGCTTCATGAAGAGCAGGTTGCCGTCGTGCCCGGTGATGTATTCGGGGAGAGTGGTGAAGGCTATATCCGGTGTTCTTATGCCACATCGCTGAAGCAGCTTGATAAAGCGATGGACCGAATGAAACGGTTTGTGGAGAGCCGGACCGCAGAAACCGTCACGCAGTCGTAAATTGACCATAATAAAAACCACCTTCCTGAAGCTCAGGGAGGTGGTTTTGTTTTAGTTTACAGGGTCCTCTGGGTTTTCTGGTGGATCTTTTGGATCCTCACGAGGATTCTCTGGATCTTCCGGCTCCTCAGGCTCCGGTACATCATCGTAATTTTCTTTAGTCACACGTTTCGCACCTACGTATTTCGGCCCCCAGAAGCTGCTCGTCACTAAGTTAGTAACCGTGACTCCCTTGGAGACTGTAACATGAACAATCTGCTCATTTCCTACGTATATCGTTGGGTTCATATAATTCGCTTCCAAGTAAACAATATCCCCGGGCTGCAAGTCTTCTCTTGCGACATCCTCCCCAATTTCCATCTGAGCATAAGCGTCATCTGGAAGCTCAATTCCTTCCGCTTCCTTGAATACATATTGAACAAATTCAGCCGCTCCGAAGCCTTCCGGAGTCGTTCCGCCAGCTAGATAAGGAGATTCGCCTATGTATTTCGTTGCTTCTGATACCACCGGATCTTCTTCAGGAATTCGTAAATTCTCGAACCTTTTCACTCCGGTGAATTTCTTCTGCCAATAGGAAGAGCTAAGCGAAGCAATGCTGATACCATAGGTTCTCGAAGCGTGAATAATTTTCCCATTTCCTACATAAACGCCGTTATGCGAAATTCCTTCCCTGTATGTATCACTGAAAAATACGACATCGCCTACTTGAATATCTTCGAGAGCTACATCCTGACCTACCTCCCACTGCCGATCTGTGGACCTCGGAAGAAATAAACCTTTTGCCTCTTCATAGACACGTCTGGTGAAAGCGGAACAGTCAAATCCTTCTGTCGTTTCTCCACCGAATAAATACGGAATGCCAAGGTATGGCAGCGCAGCAGCTACATATTCATTTTCAACCGCGATGTCTTCTGGAAAAATTAATTCATAATTAAAGTTTTCTTTGTACGTCTCTCCTTTGTACGTGAATGTTCTCGTATTTTCCCCTTCTTCGAGAGGCTCCTCCAGATGAAGGACCGCTGTTTCTTCATTGTTAAAAGTCGCCGAAATTTGATAGGCGCTGATCGCCACCGCTTCTTCAAGCTCCAGGAACAGGTCACCATATCCAAATTCAGTATTATACGAGAGTAAAGCAAAATCACCCCGGATCATAGCTGCGTTAGGTTCAAACGTGGTAGCAGAAGTTCCAGAAATCAGCCCGTGCGAATATAACACCCTGAGGTAATCGGTGTACCAGGCCTGGTTATTCACATCTTCAAAAGGTAATGCATTCCCTTCCTGCATTTCGAGATTGTATCCCTCTACGATGATCTTTGATAACTCGGCGCGGGTAATATCTTCATTGGTGCCAAATAAACCATCACCGTTTCCTACAATAATTCCTTCATGATACAAAGCATTGACTGCTCCTGAATACCATTCTCCCTGCTTTACATCCGTAAACGGAGCAGCAGGAGCATTCTCTGTATCTAAGTCTAATAGATTGGCAATCATAAGCGCCGCTTCCGCCCGCGTAATTTCTGATTTAAACTTAAATTCTCCATCTCCATATCCTTGAACAATTCCTTTGTCTGCCAGTGCATGGATCGGTTCGTAATAAATCGTTCCTTCATTAACATCAGTAAACTGTTTAGATCCTGCATCCACTGTGTGCAGGGGGATAAGCAGAGCGATGGGCAGGGCAATTGAAGCAATGGCCCTTTTTACATATGTACGGCTAAGCATGGTCATTTCATTCCTCCTAAAGCTTATTGAAACGTCGATATTTGTCTCTAAATGCTATATCGACTCGAAATGAAAACTCTTCAATAAGCTGAAGTTATTTTTATAAAAATTAGGGAAGGAAGTAAAAAAGACCTAGTCTTATTGTTAGAAAAAAGACTGCCTCTATCGAGACAGTCTTCCCTGCTTCATTACCAGCTGTTACGTATCTATACGCCTACTCTGTCCTCATGAAATTTTTTACAACCTTCTGTTTAATTTTCTTCCTATACCTTTTCACCGTCGATACACTGACTGAGCGCTCGGCCGAAATCTCGTCCACCGTATAACCTTGAAGCGTTAAATGCAGAATCTCACTCTCCAGGCTGCTCAGCTGACTGCAGTAAAACACATCATAGAACTGATTAAATTCGGAAGTTGGATCAGGAAAGAACCCTTTCTCTTTCCGGCTCATAATCGTAATTCGATTCAAGTACTGATGCTCTTTGCGAAGAATGGTTCGAAAGTGGTAATTTAACTGCGAAGTAAAATAAGTAGAAAATTTAGCGAGTGAAGAGTCATAGCGCTTGCGGCACTGCTCATAGACAAAATAGGCATCCTGTATGTAATCCTCATAGGGCAGCGGGATACCTAATTTATTCAGCACATCACGTACGAGAGCTTGGTAATCTTCAAATGGACAGGGCAATTGGTTCATCGTTTCTCTTTTCTATTGAATATTCAATCATGTAGTACGCGCCTCCTTATTATTACCTATAATGGATAAAAATGATAGGCTATTTTTGTAAATTTTAGTCCTTTTACACTATAATTATTAAAAAATATCAGTATTCCTTTTAAAGTGATCTCTTGCCAATTCAGAAAATTGTGGTAAGATATGGACTAACATGACAGAGACCTAATAGAACTCTTATTTTTTTAAGGAAAAACGAAAGCGCTTTCGCAACTGTATCCACATATGTTCTGCTTATTTTTTTTACTCTTAATCGAAACCGGTTTCTGTTACCTGTCGATGGTTGGTGGGTCAGCATCCCACTTTATCATATACAACTCTTATAGGAGGAATTCATATTGAGAAAATGGTTGTTCATTTGTATCTTGCTGGTGATGGTTTTGGGGGCAGCAGCGTCTCCCGCGTTAGCTAAGGCAAATAAAGGAGCCGCGAATGAGTGGAGTGAGCAGGAGATCTTTTCCGACTTTGAGAAAAGCTTAAAAAATCAAAATGCTGCTTTATCGAAAGTAGAGTTCGCTAACCTTGTGAACCATGTGTTTGGGTACGAGGACAAGAAGGCTGACTATTGGGAAGCTGTCTTTAAAGACGGGCCTTCAGGAAATTCAGTTATCAAACAGGAGGATGCCATCGAAATAATGAGGCATCTTATGCCGGAAGAGGAAAAGTTAACTTCAAATGAACTGAGCATAAAACCTCAGAAGCCGCTCAAAGTGTGGAAAGCTGTAGAAATTTTTGACAGGGTAATCGAGCAAACGTACACGACGCCAGGTACATACCAGGATGAAACGATTGAAGGTACCGCGGTTATCAGTTCAGCTGATGTAAACCTCAAAAATACAACCATCACTGGGGATCTGTACATCACACAGGGAACCCAAAAAGGCTGGACGAAATTAGATGATATTACCGTAGAAGGAACGATTTACGTGCATAAAGAAGTCCAGAATCACGTTCGTTTAATCGATTCTGATGTGAATCAAGTGAAAATCTATGAACCTGGCCAGAAAGAAACAGACTGGTCGCTCGTTTGGTCAGATGAATTTATGACGGCCGAAATTGATGACTCCAAATGGACTTATGATATTGGCAACTGGATTGTCGATGAAAATGGAGAAGGAATCTCTCCAGGCTGGGGAAACAATGAGCAGGAGTATTATACTGACTCTCCGGAAAATTCGTATATTGAAGACGGAAAACTAGTAATTAAAGCTCAAAAAGAAGAAGAGCCAATTACGGATCAATTTGGTTCTTACGATTATACTTCCGCCAAGCTGAAAACGAAGGGATTATTCAGCAAGAAGTACGGTAAATTTGAAGCCAGAATGAAACTTCCGGAAGGCCAAGGGTTCTGGCCGGCTTTTTGGATGATGCCGGAAGACAGTGTCTACGGGGAGTGGGCTGCCTCAGGTGAAATTGACATTATGGAAGCAGCCGGAAATGACCCGAGCAATATTGGCGGAACGATTCATTACGGAGAGCAATATCCGAATAATACGTACCGCGGCACTGAATATCATTTTCCGGAAGGAACCGATTACACGGACTACCACACGTACTCTGTGGAATGGGAGCCGGGAGAAATCCGATGGTATGTAGACGGAGAACTCTACCAGACGCTGAATAACTGGTTTAGTAAAGGAGAAGACGAAGCTGCAAACTATACCTATCCTGCCCCTTTTGACCAGGAATTCTATCTTATTATGAATCTCGCTGTAGGTGGATGGTACGGCGGAAATGCAGATGAAACTACGCCTTTCCCGGGTATCATGGAAGTGGATTACGTCCGTGTCTATGAACTAACCGGACGCGATTATAAAGAACCCGTTAAACCTGAAGTTGAAGAAGAGGAGCTTCCTGAGGATGCTAAGCAGCCACTCGAAGAAGGAAACCTTATCTATGATAATCAATACACGAGAGAGATCAATATAGTAAATTCAGGAAGCGATTCCTATGATCCTTTGTATTGGAACTTCCTTCAGCTCCCAAACTTTGAAGGCGCTGGTTCCATCTCGACTTCTGATGTCGATGGAGAGACGTTTGCTAAAACCGAAATTAGTAATCCTGGCAATGCCCTGTGGTCGCTTCAATTGATCCAGAATGCAGCGATCGTTGAAGGCCACACGTATAAAGTCAGTTTTGATGCTAAATCCAACACATCACGAAATATGATGACCAAAGTTTCGGGTGGTGCGGAAAGAGGCTATGCCAACTACTCCGGCGAGCAATCGATCGCCCTGTCGGATCAGCTCCAGTCATACGAGTACACCTTTACACTGAACCAGGAAACGGATCTCGCCGCCCGACTCGAATTCAATATGGGAGGAAATGGGACAGCCCCTGTCTGGATTGGAAATGTCCGCATGGAAGATATTACAGGAACGGAAGAAACAAGTGATCAAAAGACCCCGCTTCCAGATGGAAATCATGTGTATAATGGAACCTTTGACCAGGGAGACCAGTCCCGCATGATTTATTGGAATGTGAATACTTCAGAGGATGCAGACGCGGAAGCAAGCGTGGATGCACAGACTCGTGAGCTGAACCTAAACGTCTCCGATGGCGGTGCTTCCCCTGACGCCGTCCAGCTGACGCAAACAGGACTTCAATTTTTGAAGGGCAATACGTACGACCTTACGTTTGAAGCCCGAGCCGAGGAAAATCAAACAATTGAAGTGGCATTTCTGAGTAAAGATGGAAATGTTCAATATGCGGAGCAGAATGTCCAGCTTTCGAAAGACATGGATACCCATGAAGTTACTTTCGAAATGCCGCAGGATATCACTGACCGCGAAGGACAACTTGTCTTTAATGTAGGCGGAAAGTCAGCTAACATCTATTTAGACAACGTCGTCCTGCTCCAAACATCCAATTTCGTCGACTACAGCAACGTGGACCTTTATCCTTTAAAGAATGGGGACTTTTCAAATGGACTACAACAGTGGTCTCCTTATGTTCACTTTGACGCCGTTGCTGAAGTGACGGCTGGAGATGGAGATCTGCAAGCTCAAATCACCAATTCGGGTAATGAAATGTGGAGTGTGCTCGTTGAACAGCCAGGACTTAAGCTCTCGAAAGGAGTCACGTACCAGCTCTCTTTTGACGCTCGTTCCACTGTAGCCAGAGACATCGAGGTAACGCTCGAGAACGCATCCTACCAGAGGTATTTAAGTGAAAAAGTGTCACTGGAAACGGAGACTCAGCGCTTTGAGTATGAATGGAACATGACCGCGGACGACACGGCTTCCCTGAAGTTTTTAATGGGACAATTTGCTGAAGCTCATGACGTTCATATCGACAACGTTGTTTTACAAGTAAAAAATGCAAGTGAGTACGAATAACTTATGAAGGAAAAGGGAAGCTGATGAAAGAGCTTCCCTTTTTTCAAACTTTAAGAAAGCGACACCTGTTTTTACACCAGTTCGTTCAGTCTTGCAATAAATCCTGGACGATATTATAATACATATATGTCAACAATCGAAAGCGCTTTCGATACCGGAGGAGATGGAAAAAACCATGGTAACCATATACGATATTGCAAAAAAAACCGGATACTCAGTTACAACCGTATCTAAAGCACTTAATAATTATGCAGATGTCAGTCAGAAAGCAAGAAAAACCATTCTGGATGCCGTGGAAGAGATGGGTTATTTACCTAATTCACATGCCCGCACCCTGACGACGAAAAAATCTTGGACAATCGGTGTTATTTTCATCGAATCTTTAGGGATTGGAATGAAGCATCCCTTTTTCAGTTCCGTTATTGAAAGCTTCCGCAAAAATGTAGAGATGCTCGGCTATGATCTGCTGTTTGCTTCCCGCATGATCAACAACCAGCAGAAAAGTTACCTGGAGCAGTTCAAATACCGTGGAGTCGACGGTGTCGTCATTGTCAGCTCTTTATTTAACGACAAACAGGTTAAGGAACTTATGGAATCAACCATTCCAACGGTAGTAATTGATTTACATAGCAGCGAATCAGCCGTTGTGAAATCGGATAACTTCGACGGAAGCTATAAAGCTGTCAATTACCTGTATTCCCTCGGCCACCGTGCCATGGCTCACATCGCTGGGCATGCTACCACGTTTGCGGGGCAGGAAAGACTAAACGGATTTTTAACCTCGACAAAATCTTTAGGACTCGATATAAAAGATGAATACATTGTGGACGGTAATTACTTTTCGAGGGAAGGAGGCTATGAAGCTATGAAAAAACTTCTGGCCCTTCCTAAACTCCCTACCGCTGTCTATGCAGCGGGTGATGAATTAGCTATAGGAGCTATGCAGGCCATCAAAGATTCTGGCTACAGCGTCCCTGAAGACTTTTCGATCATCGGGTTCGATGACATTGATATCGCCCAGTTCGTGAATCCACCATTAACAACTATCCGGCAGAATACGGATGTACTAGGAAAAGAAGCTGCGGAATTATTACTCCACCAAATCAACAGCCGGCAGAAAGTGAACGACAGCATCGTCGTACCGGTTGAGCTGGTCGTTCGTGAAAGCTGTAAAGCTCTCGTCCAGACGGAAAGCTCTCCATCCTGAAAAAAGCTGTATTCTCTAAGGTATGCCCTGGAGGATAACAGCTTTTTTATGCTGCGAGAAATAAAATACATATATAGATAAGCTCCCGATACTGTAGGACTTGGTTTCGAGACTTTTGAGAGATATTAGGTCCTGCGGGGGACGATTTCGCTTTCCGTGGGCATGTGGTAAGCTTCCTCGGGCTTAACAGCCCTGCGGGATCTTACCGATCATGTTCATCCCACAGGAGTATTCATCGTCCCCCTCCGGACCTTGCGAAATATAAAGCTCGAAATCATGTTTGAAAAACTCTGGTCTATGGTGGAGATGAACTTCTAACAATGAGCATGTGAGGTGGATAATTCCCGTTATATAAGCATTTGAGGCGGATCAAACTCTCCTTTTCGCCTATAGAAGGGTCCGTTCAATCTTCAATCATAGGGTGGCGAAGGAAACGACGAGACTCCCGTCGGAGAAGGAGCTAGGCAGACCCCACAGGGAGTGAAATGAACGAGGAGGCTTATGGTCAAAGGAGGATCGACTAAGATCGCCACGTCCTGTGGCAACGTCGATCGACCCTACGTCATGTAAGGCCGCAGGAAAGCGAGTTGTTTCCGTAGCCGCCCTCATCTACTTTTCGGCGACGGACCCAGAATATCTCGAAACTGAGTCTTACAGTATACGGCCCGATAGTTCAATAAGCTGCTTATGAAAAATCAATATCAATGTATAAGTGTGCCTAAAAAATGAGCACGTATTGATCAACCGGCAGTCCTCAGTTCTTCCTTAGTCACTCTTTGCCTGAGTTCTTCTCTTAAACGAACCCATACGTTCACTACCATAGACATTCATTATAGAATTAAAAGTTAATAGATTGATGGAATCAAAAAGACTGCCGGGAGAATCTCCCGGCAGTCTTTTTAGCTTTAAATCTCGAACCAGTTATTATGAACTGTCTGCTGATACCAGTAATAACTTTCTTTTTTCGTTCTCTCAAACGTTCGGTAGTTAACATGAACGATTCCGAAGCGCTTGCTGTATCCTTCCGCCCACTCAAAGTTATCCATGAGTGACCAGATGATGTATCCTTTAATCGGAACCCCTGATTTCATCGCACGATGAACGGCAGTCAGGTGTTTTTTCAAATAGTCAATCCGCGGTTGATCGTTGACGATGCCATCCTCCACTTCATGATTGTAGCAGGCTCCATTTTCCGTTATATAAATCGGAACATCACCATATTGCTGATGCACATAGGTTAATAGTTTATAGAAACCTTCAGAATATACAGGCCAGCCAATATCGGTTTTATCATAATCTACCCATATCGGTTCAACATCAAATAATCCGCTGCCTTCTTTATATCGCGCAATACTGCCAGAATAATAATTAATTCCCATGAAATCAATTGGCTGAGAGATCGTTTCCATATCGCCCTCTTCTACTTTAAGATAAGCATTATTCTCGGCAAAAATAGATTGTAGTAGGTCAGGGTAACTTCCTTTGAAGACAGGGTCCATAAACCATTCTATTTTCCACTGCATATCGCGTCGGCAGGCTTCACGATCTTCCTCCGCTGAACTGAACGGCTCCAGCCAGTCGGCGTTCGGTGCATAGCCGATTTCACCGTCAGGAATCATCTCACGAAAGGCTTCTACTGCTTTGCCGTGTGCAAGCAATAAGTGGTGCGAGACGTCAACAGCTGCCTGAAGATCCTGCTTGCCTGGAGCATGGACGCCTATGTAATTGGAAAGGAATGAAGCACACCACGGTTCATTAATCGTAATCCAATTTTTCACCTGGTCTCCAAAAGCTTCATACATAGCCTTCGCATACTCCTGGAACGCTTCTACCGTATCGCGGTTTTCCCAGCCGCCCTGATCTTGCAGTGTCTGTGGTAAATCCCAGTGATACAACGTAATCATGGGTTCGATTCCATTCTCAAGGAGTGAGTCAATTAAACGCTGATAATAAGCCACACCTTCCGGGTTCACCTCTCCCTTTCCTTGCGGGATAACGCGGGGCCAGGAAATAGAAAAGCGATACACGTCCACGCCAAGCTTTTTTAACAGCTGGACATCTTCTTCGTAGCGATGGTAGCTGTCACACGCCTCGTCTCCATTGTCTCCATTCTTCACGTTCCCTGGTGTATGTGAAAAAGTATCCCAGATGGAAGGAGCTCTGCCGTCTTTATCGGCTGCTCCTTCTATTTGGTAAGCGGCTGTTGCCGCTCCCCATTTCATTGATTTAGGAAATTCGATTGTTGTCATGTTCCGTACCTCCGAATAGCTTTATAGTTTATCCGTGAATTAGTTCGATGTCGTTACTTCACAGAACCTTCTGTAATACTTGAGATAAATAGTTTATTAAACATAAGGAAGATGATAATTAGTGGTACCGTAGCCCAGAATACTCCAGACAGCACCATGCCAAAGTCCATGTTATACGATTCATTTAAGGAAGCGAGAGCTACCTGAAGCGTATAGGATTCTGGACTCCGTAATACGGTGAACTGCCACAGGAACTCGCCCCATACAAGAGTGAAGACGATAATTCCAAGAGTCGCAAAGGCCGGTTTAATAATCGGCAGCACAATGCTCCTGTAAATCCTAAAGTTCGAACAACCGTCCAGTTTCGCAGCTTCAATTAATTCATCCGGCACCGACTGACTGACATATTGCCGCATGAGGAAGATCCCAAGCGGGTTCAGCAAATAGACGATACCTGCTCCAAACAACGTATCCAGCCAACCCAATTGAGAAACCAGGTAGTACTGAGGGATCAGCCCGAGTTGAGGCGGAATGACCATCGTGAGCAAAATGGATACAAATAACACGTTTTTCCCTGGAAAATGAAACTTGGCAAATGCAAATCCAGCAAGCGAACTAATCAGCAACACCAACAGTGTCGTAATTGTACAGAGCAGAAACGTGTTCCACATCGCTTGGAAGAAAGGAATCTGATCCAGCACATTTTGAAAGTTTTCAACCAGCTTGGTACCTGGAATCATAGCCGGTGGAATCGAGTTATACGCCTCACTTGGCCTTGTCGCCATGACAAACATCCAGTAAAACGGGAATAAGGATAAGAGGGATGCTAAGATCAGTACGGCATAAATCGGAACCGATTTCATAGAGAATTTTTTCTTATTAGCCTTTGACATTTTTAGCCCTCACTTTCTTACGTCGTTTAGACCCTGATGTTAACCAAGTATTAATGGATGCTATGACCACAATAATGATCAGCAGTAAGATTGCCGTTGCTGATGCCGTACCGAAGGAGTTAAGGTTAAAGGCATCGCGGTATAAATACATAACGACCGTCATCGCTTCATCACGGTTAAACGCTGATCCACCAAGGAAAACGGTAGGTTCTGCGAATAACTGCAACGCACCAACCGTAGACATAAAGACGGTTAACACGATAAATGGTTTTAAAAGCGGGATCGTAATATGGAAGAACTGCTGTACGCCGTTCGCCCCGTCGATCTTAGCCGCTTCATATAAATCCTTAGGAATACTTTGAAGGCCAGCAAGATAAATAATCGTGTTATATCCGACCCATCGCCAGAACACCATTAAAGAAATGGCGATCTTCGCTCCCCATTCTGATGTTTTCCAGTTGATAGGATCTACACCAAACCAGCCAATCACATAGTTCGCAAGGGCTGACTCATTGTTACTGAAAAAGACACCAAACACTAATGCGACCGCAACCATCGAGGTAATGTAAGGCATAAAGATGGTCACACGGAAGAAGTTTGTAAACCTTATGACCGCTAAATTTAAAAAGTAAGCGAGTATAATTCCAACTAGTAATTGCGGAGCGGTCCCCATAACCCCGATAATAAGCGTGTTATAAAGAGACTTCCAAAACAATGGATCCTGAAGTACCAATGTGAAGTTCTGCATGCCGACATATTCCATCTCGCCAAACCCGCTCCACTTTTGAAATGCAAGATAAATGCTGAATATAGCGGGATACAAGCCGATGATGCCAAAAATGATGAAGAAAGGAGCGACATATAAATAACCGGACAGCATATCTTTTTTGCTTTCAGATAGCTTTCTTTTTTTCGGTTCGGCTTTGTCTTTAGCCTTAGCCCTTGTTAATTCCACCCAGACAACCTCCTATTAATAAAGGGCCAGATCATAAGAAGCATCCAGCCCTTTGATTTCAAAAATTATCGTTTCATAATGTCCTTGATCCGAGTCACAGCAGCGTTCCATTCTTCTTCGGGATTCGCACCTTCACTTACGTTTTGAAGAGCTGTCAAAATTTCGTTGTTCACCGTTACATAGTTCGGTCCTTTATAAGTAGCGGTTACTTCTTGAGCCGCTTCCGCAAATACTTCTGCTGTATTTTGTCCGCCAAAGTACTCGTCCGAATTCTGGGTGAACTCTTCCATTTCATACGTTGCTGGAGTGGATGGGAATAGACCGCTCTCTACAAACGATTGTAGCTGATTTTCTGGATTTACTAACCACTTCGCAAACGCATATACCTCTTCAGCATGCTCCGTTTCTTTTGGAATAGAGATGTACGATCCGCCCCAGTTTCCAGCAAACTGGTCTGGAAGCGTCGTTACGCGCCATTCACCTTCTGCTTCTGGTGCATTTTCTGTCATGTAACCCTTAAGCCAGGCTGGCGCCATTTCTACAGCGAATTCACCTTTATTTAAAGCCGTGGCCCATTCCGGCGTCCACATTTCATAAGATCCTACATATCCCTGTTCATTTAATTGAACCGCAAAATCATAAGCATCTTTTACTTTGTTATCTGGGTTTTCGATAAGCAGCTCGCCTTCACGATTGAAGTAGCTTACTTCTAGAGCATCCATGTTGGCACGGAAAGCCATTTCCATACTATCGACCATCGGTTTACCGGTAGATTCCTTAACTGTTGCTGCCGCCTCTTTAAAAGCTTCCGGACTGGAAATTTGCTCTTTTACCTCTGCAGGATCTGTTGGAAGACCTGCATTTTCAAATACCCCTGTGTGATAATACATCGCTTTCGGTCCAATATCTGTTGGAAGTCCAAACAGGAAGTCTCCTGATTCGTCTTCCGCTACTTTCCATTTCCAATCTAAGTATTTATCCTGGATATCGCCTGCGCCCAGGTCATACAAATTTGTAAAACGCTCCTGCGCTTCACGGAAGCGGTCGAGCTGATCCACTTCAATCATAGTTAAATCCGGAGCACCTGTCCCAGACGAGATCGCTGTGAATAAACTATTGTGGTGATCTCCCAGTTCAGACTTACGAATTTTAATAGTGACGTTCGGATTTTCTTCCTCGTATTTTTTAGCCAGGCTTTCATAGTTGGTAGCACCAAACACCCAAAAATCTAATTCAATATTTTCTCCGTCTCCGTTATCTCCCCCGGAGGTTGACCCTTCGTTACTGCAAGCAAACAATACTAAACTAAAACTGAGAAGCAGACCCACTAACAAACTCTTCTTAAACTTCACTGCGTTTCCCCCTTAATAGTAATTAATGAATACCTAAAGAGTTCTACTCTCTTTACACTGTTTATCGAAACCGGTTTCTGTTTTTCTTAAAAAAAGAGAAAACCTTAATAAAATCGTTTCGAAACCGGTTTCTGTTTAGTGTAAAAAAAAGAGCTCTTCTTTGAACTTAATTTGATTATAAGACGAAATGTATCCGTTTTCAAGGGTTTTTTACAAAAAAGAAACCGCTTTCGATATGAATGCTGCAGAAAAGGGTGTTAAAGAACATATTCTGTTCCATCATTCTGAATATTTTTCAAATGATTGGACCTGTGCTGGCGGCAAGAGTGGTAAGTGCTTTATCCTCGATTGAAACGTCGTGTCTCTTCTATACAAACGTACAGGGGGAAAAACTTTGCTTCTAATTCACCACAGCCCATAAAAAAACAGCCTCCGCAGAGACTGTTTTTCACTTAAGAACTATATTCTTTAACCATTTCCTGCACATTCTCTACCTCTTCGTCCGGAACCTGAAGATAGTAAATGCCATCGATTTTCGTACCGCTTCCTGTCATCTGGTAAGTCGTCATGGTCTCGCGGGCACTCCGATAATTCATCAGCATATTCTGCATCGTACTGAAGTCCATATTCGTCGTCACGTTATCTCCGAGAACATCCATGATATCACCGATTTTGTTTACGGAGCCAACACTTGCACCTTTATCGATGATCCCCTGGATGACTTTACGCTGACGTTCGTTCCGTCCAAAATCACCATTAGGGTCCTGATATCTCATGCGAACGTAACCCATCGTCTGTTTGCCATTCATCTCAATATTGCCCTTTTCGTACTCATATCCTTTTTTATAATAGCCGGTATCTGTCCAGCTTAATTCATTGTCCACAGTTATCCCGCCAACCGCATCGACCATTTCGGATAACCCTTCCATGTTCATTTTCACGTAATAATCCAGTTCGAAATCCAGGAAGTTCTCTACGGTATTCACAGCCATATCGGTACCGCCAAACGCGTAGGCATGGTTAATCTTATCCATGCTGCCGGCCTGCGGATCATCGCCGATCATTTCGGTCCTTGTATCACGAGGGATACTGATGAGCTGGCTCCGGTTGTTCTCGGGATCGACTGATAACACCATCAGGGCATCCGAACGACCGCGGTCACCACTTCTCTCATCCACTCCCATCAGGAGGATATTTAACGGTTCTTTTTCTTTCATTTTCTTTGTGGTTACTTCGGTATCAATAGCTGTTACTTGTTCCTGCATTTTTTTATCAACTGTATTTTTCGCACCACTATAGATGGTATAGGCGTACACGCCTCCGCCAATTAATAGGAATGCCAGTAAAAGGAGCGGAATTTTCCACCATTTCCCCTTTTTCATTTTTAACTTAGAAGAACGAGACATTTATTCTTCACTCCAGATTCTATCTAAATTTCACACTATTTCCATTATATCTATCAACCTCTCATTCTACAAGATAATTTAAGATAATACAAAAGGAGCGATAAAAGCAGTGATTATTGATAAGTGAATGGTTCACACAATAAACCCCATTCATATACAGGCCAGTAGACGCTCGCCTGTATATGAATGGGGTTTGTACTGATCACTCAAAGTACTTGAGAATTTCTCCAACATAATTGAAATCTCCGTAACACGCGTTCAATTCCGCTTCTTCCGGTGTGCGGCAAGCGTAATTGCCGGATTCTTTCAAGTTATTGAACATCTTCTGAGAATAGCGAATGGCCAGCTTTTTCGTATAAGTTCCTCCATTTTCTTTTACATAAGCGATAAATCCATTGCCGAAATTATAGGATTGCAAAGCAAGTTTCACATCATCATTGGCCTGTTTTAGCACCTCCGAAAAATAGTACACACCCTGTTTGATTGATTGGGAAGGTTCGTCAATACAGCCGACCTCGCCACATAAGGATTCTGAAGCCTGCATCGGATCTTCTCCTTTTCCTTCCGACTCTTGCATCATCAGAGCCATGATCAGATTAGAGTAATCTTCTACTTCATACGATACGGCGTGTTTCTCAATTTGTTCTTCGTACTGCTGGACACTTTCGGAAACCTCAGGAGTTTCTGCAATTGGAAATTGCTCGCCATCATAACTGATCTTTATTATGTCTTCCTCTGGTTCTTCTAAGGCATTTTCAGAAGTTTCGGTGGTATACTTCTTCGTGGACATTTGATCATCTGAACGTGATGTAAAAAGAAGCAGGGAGAAAATCAGAAGGAAACTGGAACAGGCAAATATAATGATAAAGGTTTGTCGTTTCATATTATAAAACGCCTCCTATAAATCTATTACCCTAAAAATGAAAAATTATCCATTTTACAGCCAAAGCCCCTCTTCATTGTCACGGCCTTCATAGAAATCCCTTTATGTTCATGTCAGAATTCAGTGAAGGTGCAAATACCTTGAAGTTGAGATATGTTCACTTTAGTATGGGGAAGTAGATTATCAGGAAAGGGAGTGGAATCATGCAATTTGAAAACCTATTTTCAGGTCTACATCTTAAAAACTTGTCTTTAAACAACCGCTTCGTCGTGGCACCTATGACGCGGATCAGCGCTTTCGATAATGGTCATGCGAATGAAAAGATGAGACGTTATTATGAAAGATTCGCTAAAGGCGGATTCGGCACGATTATCACAGAAGGTATTTATACGGATGAAAGCTACAGCCAGGGCTATTACAACCAGCCAGGTCTTGCGAATGATGAACAGATGAAAACCTGGGAACCTGTGGTTGAGACGGTACATCAAGAAGGCGCTCACCTAATCGCACAGCTGATGCACGCAGGAGGACAAAGCCAGGGCAACACCTATACTGAGGAGACGCTCGCCCCTTCTGAAATCGCACCAAAAGGAGAACAGTTAGGGTTTTACGGCGGTTCTGGTCCCTTCCAGACTCCAAAGAAAATGACGGAAGAAGATATCAAACACGTGAAAGAATCCTTCGTACAAAGCGCACGCCGAGCAAGCAGCGCCGGCTTCGATGGTGTTGAACTTCACGGTGCTAATGGATATTTGCTCGACCAATTCTTAACTGATTATTTGAACGATCGCGATGATCAATATGGGGGTTCTGTTGAAAATCGTCTCCGTTTATTCGTTGAAGTCATTCAAGAAGTCCGCGCAGCTGTGGGCGAAGAATTTATGATAGGGATTCGTATGTCTCAAATAAAAGTGTCAGACCCAGAGCACAAATGGGCCAAGGGAGAGGATGAAGCTGAGTACATTTTTTCGACTCTTGGAAAGACATCACTCGACTATATCCATGTGACAGACGGGGACGGTTCCGCTCCTTCCTTTGGGACGGACAGCCGTACGTTAGCTCAGGCAGCGAAAGACTTCAGTGGACTTCCTGTCATCGCAAACGGTAAATTAGGAGATCCTGTGAAAGCTGAAAAAGTACTGGAAAGCAACCAGGCTGATCTCATTTCGTTAGGTACTAGTGCGCTTGCCAACCCAGACCTTCCGAATAAAATTAAGCTTGGACAGGACTTGAACGAATTTAGTTTCGAGTCGACTCTATTGCCCCAGGCTGACATCAAGGATCATGAATTACAAGTTGAACTAGTGAAATAATTAATGGCAAAAGCTGCTCTCCCAATCGAAAAGGAGAGCAGCTTTTTTATACCCTTTCCTACTTTTTCTGGTACTGGTGATTGATTTTTCATAAGAGACTTATTAAACTAAAGGGCCGGATTGTGTAAGACTCGAATTCGAGATATCTTGGGTCCGTTACGAGATGAGGAGCGGGCTGGTGGGGAAATAACTCGCTTTCCTATGGGGGAACGGTGAGCTTCCTCGCTCGTTTCACTCTCTGCGGGATCTCACCTAGTTCCTTCTCCCATGGGAGTCTCGCCATTTCCCCACCAACCCAGCCACGGGAGAATAACGGACCCTCTGAAAAGAGAGTATCCTATCCTCCTTATCCCGCCTGACTGCTTATATAACAGGCGATCCCGCACAGTTTCAAACTGGAAAAGTATATACGCCCATGTGATTATTTCTTCTCAATCGGGTGAAGGATGAAGCCGTTTCGAGTTTCTGATTCGGCCAGGTCCGGAGGGGAACGAGGAGACTCCTGGGGGATAAACATGATCGGTGAGACCCCGGAAAGCTTTAGCTTGAGGAGGCTCAGCACATGCCCACGGAAAATGTTTAAAAGCGGAATCGCCCCGATAGACACGAAACGCATAAGCAGGAAAATCAAAAGGGATGCGTTCTTTCGTCCCGTTGAATTTCCTGCTTATGACGCGAGTGTCTGGGCGATGCAGCTGGCCGAGTCGTTCCCCGCAGGACCTAACTCTCTCGCTAGATATCTCGAAACTGAGTCTTCCAGTATTGGGAGCTTATCTTGAACAAGTATTTAGGAGGTTTTAAGAAAGCAATTTGTTTAGATTTTATTACTATTTAAGATTCATTTACCTGGAAAATTCTAAATGCGTTTTTAAAGTTCACTTTCTGGGTAATAAAAGTGAGGAAAATAGTAAAAAGAGGTGAACACCATGGGAGCATCAACAAAGAAATTAGGTCTAATTGCTCCTCCTGGATATCCTAAAGAATTAGGGGAAAGACTGGAGCAAGAACTGCCTGAATGGCTGAGCTATTACGTAGATGATGAATTTAACTGGGATGTAGAATATGTAATAAACGCCCTCACAGGAGTGACCGAAGATTCTATAGAAGTATTAAATGCGACTATGGATAAAAAAGAGGAAGAGAATTGGGATTTTTCCGTCTGTATCACTGACCTTCCTCTATTCAATAACGAAAGACTAATCGTTGCTGAAGGCTATGAAGAAGGACATGTCGCTTTAATCAGCCTTCCTAGCCTGGGTTCAACCCCGATGGTCAAGCGTGTAAGAGAATCAATCTTACAGTTAGTTAACGAAATGTATTATGGAAGTTCGGATGAAGAACGAGAAGAGGCAGAGGAAAGAATCCAGTCCAAAGATCATGAAGACCATCACGAATTGAAAAATAAAAACTCTACAAGTCTAGTCGGCAAGCGTGCCTTTGAACGACTTTCTCCCATCAGACGTGAAACGCCCGATGAGGAGGAAGCGAACGTTGACGTTCGGTTTCTGGTGAACTCCCGGGGAAGCGGAGCCTTACGTCTAATAACCGGGATGGTAAGGGCTAACCGGCCCTGGGCAATGTTTCCAGCCTTTATGAAGGTCATTGTAATCGCCTTTACCACAGGAGCCTATGCTCTCGTTTTCCCTACGCTATGGCAGCTTGCTAACAATTACGATGTCTGGCGTATGTTCATGCTTTCGGTGGTATCGATTCTAGCTATGGTCGGATGGGTGGTGGTCGCGCACAACCTATGGGAAAAACCGAACCCGGATCGGGCGGATATTATACGGAAGTTCTACAATACAGCGACGCTGCTGACGCTTTTCATCACGGTTTGTTTGTACTACACTCTATTATTTATCTTATTTTCCTTAGCTGTCATCATGATTATTCCAATTGGTATGCTGGAGTCGCAACTGTCCGGCGCGGTCGGGTACAGTCACTACTTTTTTATCGCCTGGACGGCAACCAGCATTTCAACCATTATTGGTGCGCTGGGATCTGTACTTGAAAATGAAGAGGTTGTACTATCTTCTACTTATGGATACCGGCAGCGCCAGCGTTATAAACAGATTAAACAGGCTAAAGAAGAAAAGCAGGAAGCTGAAGAAGAGAAAAAAGAAGCCGCAGAAGAAAAGAAAGAAGCTGCTCAAGAGAAAAAGCACGCACAAAAAGTCAGCTGATCAGGTACTTGTACTACGGTCTGTTTCCACCTATTTAATCTATAACAATAAGTCGGGCCTGGATTCTATTAAGAAACCAGGCTCGACTTATTTCTTTACTTAGTCTTAATCCTCACCATAAGTACAGACCAATGTAATTTAGGCATTTACTCCATAGTTAAGAATAAGAAAACTGCCCAGCCACACAATAATACCCGTTTGTGTCACCACATACATCACGCGTTCGAAAGACGATAATCCTCTTTCCTTCTTTGTTTTTTTCAGCTGGCGAACGTAAAAAAGCGAACATAAAAGCAGAACAGCTATCGAAATTTCGTATGCATTCTCTAATAGATTTACCACCCGGTCGCCCCCTTTTCTTACTCATATTGTTATCTAAGATACACGAATCAGCTTTTTTCTCTTCACAAGTACACATACCGTCTAAGTAACCCTATGTCTGTTTCTGTCCCAAAGGTGGTGTTAAAGCCCTGTTCTTTAGGTTGGCTTTAAAATAAGCATAACAGAAAAAACAGACCAATTTCTTCCTTCTGGTCTGTTTTTAAAAAAGAGTCGAACGCCATAAAATTTCGCCTTATGAAGTTGTTTTCTTAACACGATTCCCCCTTTGATTCTTTTCTCGGATCGTTTTCCTTAACTTCTTTAATTTTTACCTGACAGCAATCTTTACTCTCTTTCGAACCTATCACTTTTTTCAACCATTGCATGGTGATTCACTCTCCTTTAGATAAAATAAAACAAGAACCCTGATACGGTAGACATCATTAAAACAGAACCTACAAAAGCTGTAACCAGCTTTTTCTTAAATATAGTGTGAAGAAGCGCTACCTCTGGCAGGCTGGCACCTGCTGAAGCAATCATGAGAGCCATAACCGGCCCCAGCGCCATGCCTTTCGTTATTAGGATCTGTGAAATAGGGATCATTGTGGATAAACGAATATAGAGGGGAACTCCGATTACAGCTGCAATCGGAATGAGCCACCAATGCTCGCCTCCTAAATGAGCGGCAATCCATTCGCTTGGAACCGCACCATGAATAACCGAACCAATTCCTGCTCCCAGGATCAAGAAAGGATAAACAGTCCTCATAAGTGTCCACGTTTCTTTAAGGGCAGCCTTGACGTTAATCTTGTGTTCAGACTGCGGATAAGAGAAATTTTCCACCATCACATTTTTTAACTGACTCTCAAAACCAAGCGCCTGTAAGGAAAAACCGATGAATACCGAGAAAACTACGGTCACGATTGTATAAGTAAGTGTCACTTTAAAACCTAATATGGCCATCATTAATGTAAGAATCGTGATGTCTAGTACAGGAGAGGCAAACAGGAAGATCATGACCATGGAAAATCGCACTCGGTTCCTCAATAAATTCACTACAATCGGAATCGTTGAACAAGAACAAAAGGGAGTAACAAAAGCAAACCCCACAGCGATCATGGCACTAACGAGGGGATGGCTTTTATTCATAAACTCTTCCATCTTCTCATAAGGAATGAATCCCTGAAGGAGATGAATGAGAAAAGATACCCCTATAAATAAAATCGTTAACTCTAACGCAATACTGAAAAAGCTATTTAGTACCTCCGTCACCTCACAACCTCCTTAAATCAACTTTTCTTGATTAACAGATTAAAAATTAACAGCAGCAGCATACTTCCTCTCGTTTAGCTGGAGAGAACATTTTAAATGGATGACGTGATATCCTCTTGATTATCGGGCTTTCCTGAAATCCTGCCAGGTTACGATATTGACGGACCGATTGTTTGATTTCCTCTCTTTTCAACTGCAGCAGCTCTTCAAATTCCACAGCTATTCCACCTTCTTATATCAAATTTTTTTGATATATTTAGTAAAAAAAATTACCCTCTTCTAAACAGGCAGCAAAGTTCTTCGGATAATAAATGATTCATTTCTTTATGATTTAACTTATAATAACTCCAGGTTCCGCGCGTGTCTTTAGTAATCAGCTGAGCGTCCATGAGGATTCTCAAATGATAAGATAATTTGGACTGAGGTACATGCAGCTTTTCAGATAAGTCACAAACACAAACCTCTCCAGCATCGGTGATTTCATTTAAAATATGGAGCCGCCTCTCATCGGCAAGGGCTTTAAACTTTTTCTCATACATCCGAAATGTCTGGTCTAATGATTCATCCTTCAAAGGAATTTCTTTTTTCATATTCACCCTCCTTCATCAATTTATTTTGATTAATACCAGTGTATGCTACACAAATGAGAAAATCAACCAATATATCAAAAAAAGTTGATTTAAATTAAAATATCTAACAAATCAGGCCGGCAGTCAATAGAGACCGCCGGCCTGTCTGTTTAGCAACAATTATTTAACCCTAGCATTACTAGCTGTTCTCCGTCTTTATCCAGAGTTACTCCCTGGACCGTATCTTTGATCTCTTGATCGATGGCCAGTGAGATACCGTTAACTTCTTGAACGCTATCGGTGGTCTGTGCTTCCTCCAGCGATAGTCCAATCTGCGGGCCGCAGCAGCCTCCGCTCATTGCATAAATTCGTATATTTTCAGCATTGTTATCTCCTAAGATCGTAGTTAACGCCTGTTTAGCTTCGTCCGTAATCTTCATCGTACTCCTCCTCTCATTCAATTTATAAATTCTGACTCCAGTCAAGAATCGCTTCTCCTTCAAGGTGACGCTCTGCATCCATAGCTGCCATACAGCCTGTTCCGGCAGCGGTGATCGCCTGACGGTACTTTTGATCCTGAACATCCCCGCAGGCATAGATTCCTGGAATATTGGTATTGGTGCTCCCATGCTCCACTAAGATATAACCTTTATCGTCCATATCCAGTTTTCCTTCTAAGAATTCAGTGTTTGGATTATGACCAATAGCCACAAAAATTCCATCTGTCTGAATTTCTTCTTCTTTGCCCGTTTCATTGTCTTTTACTTTGAGTCCTGAGATCTTCAGGCCGTCTGACACCATTTCCACCGGTGTTTTGTTAAGAGCCCAGGTGATTTTTTCATTATTCGCCGCACGATCCTGCATGATCTTGGAAGCTCTTAATTCATTGCGGCGGTGAACTACCTGGACTTCGTCCGCGAATTTGGTAAGGAAAGTAGCTTCTTCCATAGCGGAATCTCCGCCGCCCACTATGACTACTTTTTTTCCGCGGAAGAAGAATCCATCGCAAGTGGCGCAAGTACTGACACCTTTTCCGATGTTCTCCTTTTCACCCGGAATTTCCAATAATTTGGCAGAAGCACCCGTGGAAATAATTAAGGATTGGGTTTCAAGCTCGCCGATCCCATCGACGGACAATTTGTAAGGTCGCTGGTCCACATTCACGTCAGTCACCCAGCCTCTTTTAAAAGTTGCTCCAAAACGTTCGGCTTGCTTTTTCATATTGTCCATAAGCTCTGGTCCCATAATTCCATCAGGAAATCCAGGGAAGTTCTCCACTTCTGTCGTGAGAGTCAGCTGGCCTCCCGGTTCTGGCCCTTCAATGACCAGTGGTTCCATGTTCGCTCTCGCCAAATAAACAGCCGCGGTTAATCCTGCCGGCCCTGTTCCTAAGATAATGACTTTTTCCATACAATGATGCCTCCTATCCATGGGTGGTTAATTCTTTTAGTTTCGCATAGCCAACCTTCTCTTCACTGAGCCACGGGATAATCGTGGTTTGAGCAGCCAGGTTTTGCTTAATTTCTTCGATCCATTCTCCTTCTGCTTGCGCACGACCGGCGAGTACAGGGTCCTTCGTTCCGGCAGCATAGAGACTCTGATTAATGACCCACCATTTAGGTCTGATCTCTGCCCTTTCCAGATCTTCCTGTAATCTTTTCGATTCAAGTACAGGGGTTGTTTCAGCCAGTGTCACGATGATTACACTCGTCTCTTCCGGATTTCTTAGGCGTGGGATCAATTCTTTTACGCTGTCAGGTACTTCCCCGGCAGAACGTGAAAGTTCTTTATGATAATCTTCAGCGGAATCTAATAGCAATAAGGTGTGTCCTGTTGGGGCCGTATCAATGACGACAACCTCATCTTCTGATTGGGCCACATGATCTGCGAAAGCCCGGAACACAGCAATTTCTTCTGTACAAGGAGATTCAAGGTCTTCCTTTAAATATTGAATGGCATCCTCATCCAGGCTCTTACTCGCTTTTTCCAATACTTCAGTTTTATATTTCTGCACTTCTTTCTTTGGATGAATGGAACTGACTTTTAGCCGCTCATTTTCGAACCTGTCTGCAAACATGTATTCCAAATGGGAGGCAGGATCTGTGGTTGTTAAATGAACCTTATGCCCCTTCTCCGCAAGACCAACAGCAATCGAGGAAGCCACGGTTGTTTTGCCAACTCCGCCTTTACCCATCGCAAAAATGACCTTGCCAGGTTTTTCGGAAAATTGCTCTACCATTGCGCTGAGTTCTGGCAGCTGGTGTTCTGAAGTTTTGGATGCTTTTAAGTGGGTTCTCGTTTCAAACGAGCTGAAAAGCAGACGAAGGTTTTCAATTCCTACAAGCGGATAAGAAACGAGAGGTAACGAATAAACGGCCTGCTGTTTCAAATCTTCCGGAATGCGCTGTAAAGCTTCTTGCTGCCGCTCGTAATAAGCTAAAGAGACCTGATCGTCAGTCATAGGAGACTGCAAAATCCCGTTAACTACCAGAAGCTGATTATCTATCCCGATCGCATTTAACTCCTTAGCTGACCGATTCGCTTCAGCAAGTGGAGATGCTTCAGGTCTTGCCACTAATAATAAAGTCGTTTGGTCAGGGTCAGATAGGACTTGTACCGTTCGCTCATACAATTCCTTCTTCTCAGTTATCCCAGAAAGGGGGCCTAGACATGAAGCGCCATGGGTACTTTCCTCAAGGAACCCATTCCATGCGGTTGGCAGCTGCAACAATCGCAGCGTGTGCCCTGTAGGAGCCGTGTCAAAAAGAATATGGTCGTACTGATCACTGATCTCTGCATTCGAAATAATTTCTGCAAATTCATCAAACGCTGCCATCTCTAATGTACATGCACCTGATAATTGTTCCTCCATGCTTTTAATAGCAGAAGCAGGTAACTGATTACGGTAAGGACCGACAACCTTCTCCCGAAACATTTCCGCCGACTGTTCAGGGTCAATGTTGGAAGCAAACAAGTTCTCGACACCAGGCACTGGGGTCGCAGCATTCGTCAGCTCTACCTCCAGCACATCCTGCAGGTTGGAAGCAGGGTCGGTGCTGACGAGAAGAACTTTTTTTCCTTGATCCGCTAAGTGAATCGCTGTCGCACAGGCGGTAGAGGTTTTACCGACCCCGCCTTTTCCTGTGAAAAATAAAAACTTCGACGTAACGATCGATTGCGGATGAAATGTCTTTTGATTCATAACTACTCACATCCTATGATTTCAATTGACTGATATCTATGGTTACACTGCTGCTTTCTTTTGGTTTGTCTTTCAGCTCTTCCGTACCAACTTCGAACCATTCCGAAAGCTGGTTATTTGTTGGATAAGAAGATTCAAGCACAACCTCACCATTCAATAGAACAACCGGAAGAGCATCCGCTCCATATTGGTTTAGAAAATCAAGTACAAGCGGATTTTTCGTGAATTCCCCTGGGTCATTGGCCAGATTATAGCGCTTAATATTGAAGCCCCTCTTTTGCAGGGAAAAAACCGCACTGGCTATGCGGGTTAATTGCGGATCCACACTGGGGCCGCATACGCCGGTTGAACAGCACATAGCCGGGTCATAAATTTCGAGTTTATTCATGATTCACCCTCCATAATAAAATAAGTATATACTTATATGATATATAGAAAAGCAGCCTAAACACTCACGTTTTTGGCTACTCTTCACTTTTATTATTCTCCCGTTTCAGCAAACCGCTGAATGCGCTCACCTATTTGGTCACGTACTCTTTGGAAAACGGCCCATTTTTCTTCTTCCGTTCCTTCTGCTTTAGCTGGATCATCAAATCCCCAGTGATAGCGTTCAACATGCGGCGGAGTCATTGGACATTTATCATTAGCATCCCCGCACAGCGTGATGGCGTAGGCTGCGTTGTTCAAGGTATCAGGATCAATAATATCGGAAGTTTGATCCGTAATATCAATATCCACTTCGTTCATCGCTTTTACCGCGTTCGGGTTTAATCCGTGAGCTTCAATCCCGGCAGAACGGACGTCGTACTTATCCCCTAAATATTCTTTTCCAAATCCTTCAGCCATCTGGCTGCGGCAAGAGTTTCCTGTACATAGAAAGTAAACAACTGGTTTTTCAGACATCGTAAATTTCTCCTTTTTGTTTGGTTTATCCAATCTTGATATTGCTTGCTACAAATAAGCTTCCATCACTTGAAGACTCATTTTCGAGATATCTAGTGAGAGAGTTGGGTCGTTACTATATGTGGAAGGGCTGATGGGGAAATAACTCGTCTTGTTCCATCACCCCAGATTTATTAGGGAAAACAGCCCCTTTGGAAAGAGAGTAGCCTTTTCCTCCTTAACCTGCCAAAAATGCTTACAGGATATCCCGCATAGTTCCAGGCGAAAAAATGTATATATGCCCATGTGATTATTTTTTCCCAAGCGGAGGAAAGGCGAAGCTGTTTCGAGTTTCTGATTCGGCCAGGTCCGGAAGGGGATGATGAAGACTCCTGCGGGATGAACATGATCGGTGAGACCCCGGAAGTCGGAGAGGAGGCTCAGCACATGCCCGCGGAAAGCGAAATCGTCCCCCGGAGTACCTTCCACATAATCAATATCTCGAATTCAAGTCTTCAACAATCCGGTCCAATAGTGCAATAACATGCTTGTAAAAAACATCAACGGTTTATAGAGCTTTTATTTAAATAATAATTAGATAATCAAAAGCCATACATATAATCCGACTAGAGTAATAAATAAGGTAGGGACGGTCAGTACAATTCCAACTTTAAAGTAGTATCCCCATGAAATGCGGAAGCCTTTCATTGAGAGAACATGAAGCCAAAGCAGAGTGGCAAGCGACCCAATCGGTGTAATCTTCGGCCCAAGATCAGAGCCAATCACATTGGCGTAAATGAGGGCTTCCCTCATAGTCCCTGTCGTGTTCGTATCAGAAATCGCCAGCGCATCAATCATCACGGTCGGCATGTTATTCATCACCGATGAAAGAATCGCAGCAATGAATCCCATCGATATGGTTCCTACAAATAATCCCTGGTCCGCTGCCGCCTGAATGACACTGGCTAACATATCGGTTAATCCTACATTTCGCAGTCCATAAACCACGACATACATGCCTAACGAGAAGAAGACAATCGCCCAGGGAGCGCCTTTAACCACTTCTCCCGTTTTCACAGCGGCACTTCTTTGAGCCATGATTAGAAAGAATATAGCTACAATTCCAGCGATAATAGAAACCGGAATTCCGAGCGGCTCACTTGCGAAGTAACCGACTAAAAGTACGGCCAGGACGGCCCAGGACATGCGGAACATTTTGTGGTCCTGAATGGCTTCATTCGGCTTCTTCAGCTGAGATAAATCATAGTTCTCAGGAATACTTTTTCTGAAGAAAACAAATAACACAAGAATACTCGCCACTAATGAAAACAAGTTGGGAACGATCATTCGAGACGCATATTCAATAAAACCAATGTCAAAGAAATCGGCAGAAACAATGTTCACCAGATTACTGACAATCAAAGGCAGTGAAGTCGTGTCCGCGATAAATCCACTCGCCATAATAAACGGAAGGATCATGGCTTCCTTGAAATTTAAATTTCGCACCATGGCGAGTACGATAGGTGTTAAGATTAAGGCTGCCCCATCATTTGCGAATAAAGCCGCTACGACAGCACCGAGCAGCGTGACATATATAAACATCCGCCTGCCATCGCCTTTAGCTACGCGTGCCATATGGAGAGCGGCCCATTCAAAAAAGCCAATTTCATCAAGGATTAAAGAAATAATGATGATGGCCACAAAAGCAAGCGTCGCGTTCCAGACGATGTCGGTTACGGCGAGTACGTCATTGAAATCCACAACGCCAAAGATTAAGGCTAAGACGGCGCCAGCACAGGCTGACCAGCCGATCCCCAGATTCTTGGGCTGCCAGATAACTAAAACTAATGTAAGTAAAAAAATAATGGTTGCTACAATTGCCAAATTCAAGAGAATCCCCCTACTAATCGCATTGGATACGTAAACCGGCTTGCTCCAATGCCGCTAACTTTTCTTTCTGATCCGGTATTTGTTCTAATAATTGCTGTATGATTGGATACGTTTCATGCTGATCATTTAACGAATAAAAAATCCATTGCCCCTTCCGCTTTTCTTTTACCAGTCCAGCATCTCTTAATTTTCTGAGGTGCTGGCTGACAGAAGGCTGGCTCATCTCTAATACTTCAACAAATTCACAGACACAGCATTCTCCGTCCTTCAAGAGACCCACAATCGTTAAGCGGCTTTTGTCTCCTAAAAGCTTCAGCGTTTTGGCTGCATCCTCTATCTGTATGATGGTTTTTTCCATAACATCACCTCGGGAATCAGTATATAAGTATATGCTTATATTTGCAATAATAAATTAATCCCGCTCTATATATTTTTTTACCAGGGTGCCATTTTGTCTTCATATACCTTGATCGCACAGGGTTCATACCGAATCTAAGCAGAAAATAACACACACTTCCTACACTTATAACGAACAGGATAGCAGCAGGCACCTCCATTAAGACCTCATCCGGCTGTTGGAGCATTCTTCAGGCAGATCACACCAGATTCGTTGGAGAACCTTAGCTTCATCGATATGAAGACTATCCGCGATCAGTTTTATTAAATTAGAGGAAGGATACAATTCCTCCTTCTCCAGGCGAGTAATTGCTTTCGTATCCGTATTAAGAAGCCAGGCAAACTCATCCTCTGTCATTTTTTTCTCTTCCCTTAAAAGACGAATCTCTGCACCAAACCCTTTACATGGTCTATTAGTTACCATACATGACCTCCTCAATAATGATATAAGTATATACTTATAAGTTAATGGGTAATTGTAAACCTGAGATAAATTCAAAGTAAAATACATGTAAAATTCAATTTCTCAGGAAAGGGTTTTGAATGATGATTAGGAATATAGAAAGCACCAATTTACGAATTCCGACCGCCCATCATTACCACCGCAAACATGATTCCCGCCTTACATGAATACCATAGGTACAATAGCAGAAGTTTTATTTTAGAAAAGGAGGATTCGTATGATCCAAGTATCCGGCCGGCCTTTTCAACCAAGCGACAACTGGAATACGGATGAAGTCGATCAAGTCATTATCGAAGCGATGCAGAAGACTCAGGACATATACTCTTTTTCTTCAGAAAGGGAACTTTCTTTTGTCATTAAAGCTAGAAAAAACATCATTTTAAGTGCAAAGCAAATGGATCAAGGGGAAGCGGTCTTTGCCACCTTTAAGAATTCCCGGTGTAACCCGGAATATTGGAATCTGACCCAAGCCGGTGGATTCCTACTGAAGCCTCAAGTGCGCCCGTCAGATGCGATTTCTGATATTTTTAAAAACAGTGCTCTCTATAAATTCGAATGCGCGACCGCCTGCGTCATCAATTTTTACCACGGCATCTTGCTGACCATGGGGAGCCCTTCTTTTAACACCCTTTTTCCTAATCTCTATTTATACAGCTGGTACACCGATGAAGACCTCGGACTTTATTCTTTTTATGCGGATCATTTTGTTCCTGGAGATGTGGTCTATTTTAATAATCCTGATTTTGATCCAGGTACCCCGTGGTTAAGAGGAGTTAATGCCATTGCCATGGGGAATGGTCGTTTTTTTGGACATGGATTTAGTATCAGGACGGCAAATCAGATGATTGAAGCGCTGAATAGAAATAGAAAACCGGATAGTCAGCAATCAGCCTATTTGGCAAGCTTAATTACAAGACCTTCTTTCAATCAATTAGCTAATTTCTCAGGCAGCGTGCGTGCTCCTAAAAGGGCCTCCTTCGTCATCCACCATAACAAGAATTCCATATCTTATATAACTTACTTATTTGAGCTGAGTTATAAACTGAAGACTTAAAATCCTAGGTTGTGTGGTCGTGATACCTACCCATTTTTAAGGTTGACGGGCTCAACTTTTTGGTAGGCGAGTACTATATAGAGACGAACACACAAAAAGGAAAGGAAGTTTTCAAATGGATAACTTAAATTCTCCGTATTCCATGGGTGCTAACATGAATTCGCCTTATATGGGAGCGAATGTAAATGCACCTTATATGGATGCAAATGTAAATGCACCCTACATGATGGCTCCGCAGATGACCTGTGCTCCTGTACGACATTGCCCGCCCCGGAAAGACAACTTTATATTAATTGTTGTGTTGTTTATCCTATTAATCATTGTCGGCTGCAGCATTAGCTGGTAAGCAATTGATTGTTCTTCCGATAGAAATAGATAGCCCCTTCGAATCATCCAGATCGTGATAAAGCTGCAAAACGATCAGGTAAAGGGAATCTCCTTTTTAAAAAATAGAACGAAATAAAAATTAAACCAGCTCCCTTCTTCTTAGGGGGCTGGTTTTTTTATTAGTGAATATGCCCTATCATTCTTTGATTAGCGAGAGAAACTCCCTGTTTCTCTCTATCTGTATACATAAAATAGAAACAGCTGACGACTACTCCCGTTCTTCATGGTAAAGAACCGTGGTTCTCGATGTATTAAGTTAACCCCCCATTCTCTATCCAATGTAAATAAGGGTAAAAATTTTAAAGATTGAGATTGTGTCCAGCACTATAAAAAGGATAAAAAATCAAAAAACATCCAGGTTAGGACATATGTCCTTTCGAAAGATCACAACTTCCTCTTTAATTGATGCAGAAGAGGAGGATGAACAAATGAAAGGAGCATTATTTGCCCTGCTTGGAGGTCTCTGTATCACGATGCAGGGAATCTTTAACGCAAGAGTGAGTGAAACAATTGGCGGATGGCATACGACATCAATGGTTCATATCATTGCCTTCGCCATCGCTATAATTATTTATTTCAACGTACGGGATGGAAAAGGGAAAAGCTTCAGGCAAGTTCCCTGGCTTTATTTAGTCGGAGGGTCGTTTGGTGTTATTGTTGTATTTTCGGAGTTAACAGCGATTCACCGAATCGGACCAGCGCCCGCTATCGCTTTATTGCTCGTTTCACAAATCGGGACGGCTTTTATCATTGAGTCACAAGGATGGTTCGGGGAAAGAAAAGTTCCGATTACGAGAAGACAGAGTATCGGACTGACCATGATGCTCGTCGGCGTGATCCTTTTCCAATTGTAAATAGAAGGAGAGCTTAACGTGAAAGAAAGACCGCATACCCCACTAGATTCCTACATCCTTCAGTACCAGCTGGAGGCTCTATTTCCTGCGCATTTCAGGAAACATATGAAGATCTGCTCCTTTGAAAAGGGTGAAACCTTATTTTCTGCCGGCGATAAGCTTGAAGAACTTTATTTTCTCGTGGAAGGAAAAATTAAAATTTTTACGCTTACGCCTGAAGGGAAATCGCTGATCAACCGCTTTAAACGACCGCTCGCTCTGATTGGAGACGTCGAGTATGTCAAAGGCAGTCCGGTCATCAATTCGGTGGAAGCCGTTACCGAAGGCGTCATGATTTCCGCACCGTTTACGTATTTAATGGAGCTCGAAAAAGACCACCCAAGCTTTATAAGATTTCTGCTGGATACGGTGGCTCACAAGTTTTATACCGAATCCCATACAACGAGTATGCACATGCTTTACCCCGTGGAAGTTCGGCTGGCAAGCTATTTATTGTCGATCTCTTCGGTCGGAGAAGGAACAGTTTTTCATCAGGAAATGCGAACTTCCAATTTAATCGAACTCGCGGAATGGATCGGCACAAGCTACCGACATTTGAACCGGGTGTTGAAGAAAATGGCTTCTGATCATGTGATTGAAAGGACAAACGGGTCAGTTACCATTAAAGATCTGGAAAAGCTTCGCATTCTAGCGAAAGGAAATATCTATGAATAAGGAGGTGCTCCCATGGTTGGTGCATCGCTCGCCATAATTGCAGGGGTTTTAATCAGTCTGCAAAATATATTTAATGCCCGGGTCAGTGAAAAAACAGGGCCCTGGGCTACAACTACACTGGTGCTCGGAGTAGGCCTTGTCTGTTCGCTGCCCGTTTTTTATTCGGTCGAGCAAAGGAGTCTGTTTGCGTTTGGGGATGTGAATCCGATCTTTTTGTTCGGTGGTGTATTTGGTGTCGGCATCGTTTTCTTCTTAATGAGGGGCGTTTCGCTGATCGGGCCTGCTTATGCCATTTCAATTGCACTTATCTCGCAAATTATTATTGCTTTTACAATCAATACTGCAGGCTGGTTTGGATTCGAATCATCTTCCGTATCGTGGCAGAAACTGATCGGCATTATACTTTTGATCGGCGGAGTGCTGGTCTATAAACTAGAGAAGCAGACAGAATAAGGGCACTTCTTTCTGCTTCTGGCACTTCACAATTAAATGTGCTGCACAACATTAGAAAAGCTGAAGATGATTGAATCACCTTCAGCCCCTTTTTTAAAAGCTCTATTAAACTTCCATATTTGTTTTAAGGTTAAGCTCCCGTTACTGGAAGACTCAGTTTCGAGATAACTGGGGCCCGTTACTCTATTTGGAATAGGGCTGGCGGGGAAATAACTCGCTTTCCTATGGGGGAACGGTGAGCTTCCTCGCTCGTTTCACTCCCTGCGGGATCTCACCTAGTTCCTTCTCCCATGGGAGTCTCATCATTTCCCCACCAACCCAACGATATCTAGTGAACGGCACCTGCTATAGGAGAAAGAAGCCATGCTGCATTTGCCTCAAATGCTTATATAACAGGGTTTCTACAATTAAACACAAGTAAAGACCAGTAGGAATCATAGATGATCCTTGTTCATTGGAAGGCGTTTATGCAGAAAATTTTGAGCTCTCAATAATCGCAAAGGGGCGGAAGGGAACGGCGAAGACTCCTGCGGGATGAACATGATCGGTGAGATCCCGGAAGGCGAAGCCTGAGGAAGCTCACCTCATGCCCGCGGAAAGCGAGCCGTTCCCTGGAGCCCCTTTCTCCACACAATATCTCGAATCGGAGTCTTCCACAATCCGGCCCTATTGCGTAATAAGACTCTTATGAAAAATCAACAAACTTTAACAGAGCCTTTTAAAAAGCTCGTTATTTCTCCTTATTCAATTCCATTTTAAATACAATTGCAAAGTCCTCATTTTTAATGGATGGGGGCAATGTTTTCAAATTCTCCATCCCGTGAGCAGATAGTTCACCTTGACTTGATCTTATTAGATAGGCCCAATAAATGGTTTCCCCTTAGTAAGGGTGACCGCTTCTTCTGGATGTTCAAAAAGGAACGCCCTCACATCCTTGGGCTGCTGCGCTTGGCCAGCTACATATCCGTCTGGTCCTCCGATCGTTAGATCATTCAACTCCTCCGCCATTCGAACTTGAAAAGAATGGAGGGCCTTTTTGTATTTATTATTCTGCTCCGCATTAGACTGAGTGGTGATTTCATTGATCATCTCCCCGTTTTCATAAACTTCAATGGAACTAATTAGAGCTTCCCCCTCCTCCACTTTTCCATCCACCGTGTAAAAGGTTTGATAATCAACGCCGATCTGGTTAACAATCGTTTTCTCCCGTTTGGAAAGCTTAGCCGGCTTCACCTCAAGCGAAGAGGCACTTGTATCACCGTTCTTCCGCTCGGACTGCCCCGTTTCACTGCCTCCTTCACTCGTACACGCAGCAAGAAACAGCGCAACTCCAACAATTATTATCAATCGCTTCACTTCATTCCCCTCCATTTCTTCTGTACCACTTTATAATACTTATAAATGAACCTTCTCTGATTGATCAATAAGCGCCTTTTGTTTCTGATGTAAGATTAAACTCCTCACACTTACGGATGAGTGTTCCGAGAGGTTTCAAGGTCGCGTCTAGCATAAATTCGATTTTACGGTTTTTAACTCATATGAGATTTAACCTGTGAAATATTGGGTACATTCTTTTCGTTGATATATTTTTTCGCTATCTGAACCTTTTCTTTTATTCCAAGAATGCTGAACCAGTATTTTACAAACAAAAAGTTTGAAGCTTTCTCAGCTTCTATTTAAAATAGCCACATAAATAAGTTTTGCTCGAGTCCAATTTTTATAAAATAACACAACATTGAAAGGTGAATAAACATGCTAGAAGCATTTAAAGAACTCCATCCCACTATGCAAGCTTTTATTGGTACATTATTTACATGGGGTATGACGGCACTTGGTGCCTCTCTCGTCTTTTTCATTAAAGGGACGAACCAGAAATTCCTTGATAGCATGCTCGCTTTTGCCGGCGGGGTGATGATCGCAGCCAGTTATTGGTCTCTGCTTGCCCCTGCGATCGAAATGTCTTCTAAAAGCTCAGTACCCGCCTGGATTCCAGCTGCCGTTGGCTTCTTATTAGGAGGAGTGCTGCTGCTCTTTGTCGACCGCATGCTTCCAGCGATAGACACCGACCGTTACATGCATGATATTAAAGATAATAAGGCTAAGAATCGCACAGCGCTGCTCTTCTTTTCCATGACCCTTCACAATATTCCTGAAGGTTTGTCTGTCGGAGTCGCCTTTGGCGCTCTTGCTTCCAACATGACAGAATCGACGCTTGCGGGGGCTCTGGCACTCGCGCTCGGCATCGGAATTCAGAACTTCCCGGAAGGTACGGCGGTATCCATGCCGCTTCATCGTGATGGTATGGGGAAAAAGAAAAGCTTTATGTTCGGCCAATTCTCAGGGATGGTCGAACCTATTGCAGCCGTTATCGGTGCATCGGCCGTTATTGCCATTGAACCTATTCTTCCGTATGCCCTCAGCTTCGCCGCTGGCGCTATGATCTTCGTGGTTGCGAAGGAAATCATTCCTGGTTCCCATGAAAAAGGAAATGTCAATCTGGCATCGATGAGCCTTATGCTCGGTTTCACTGTCATGATGACGCTGGATGTTGCACTTGGCTAACTTAAAATAAAAATGTCCAGAGTGAATGTACTCTGGACATTTTTTGTTTGTGCTGGCGGCAGAGCACAGGTCTTTCATTTGCAAATGCGTCTTATTTTCCACTTATCGAATCTCTATGGAAACCACCTTTTGCTTCATAAAGGTACTTATCAGGTACTGCTTCTTCAATCAGTGGGAACAATTCTCTTTCTTCCAGTCGTATATGCTCATCCAGTAATTTGCCTAATTCATTAACTTTATCATAGGAAGTATTTTGACTTTCTCGAAGATGACGAATCAGACATCTGATTTGTGCATGTTGATAGAGCATCTGTTTGATCAAACCTTCATTAGGTTGTTCAGCATATTCAAGATAAACCGGTAGTAGAATATCCTCCTCATCCCTAAAGTGCTCCTGGCCATCTTCTTTCCAAAAATTAATCATTTCCCTTATTAATTGCTTATAGTTCTTTTCACTTTTTTCTGTCCCAGCTTTTTTCATTTCAAGAGCTATCACTAAGGCGTGATGGTGGTGGTGGGATAGAGGAATTAAAGCTTCATGTCGTTTCATGTCCACCCTCCTTTTGATAAGCACCTTCAAGACCACGACATTGAGTATTCAAAATCTAACCCGATTGTTTAATAAGTCTCTAATGAGGAATCAACAACACTGATTACAGATTAATTGGCTCTACATTTAAAAAGGCTCTCTCTATTCAGCATTTTCATCTGGCTGATGAAGACCAAAAATATTTCCTTCGCTATCCAGGAAGTATCCTTGCCATGCCATTCCTGGAAGGGCATATTTCGGCATCGCGATCTGGCCACCATGATTTAAAATCTTAGATTCAACAGCATCGAAATCTTCCACACCCATTGTACAGGCAAAGCCATTCAGAGCCTGATTTAATTCAGGGGGAGCACTTTGACGCTGCATTAAAGCTCCATTGATCCCAAGCTCCTTGTCATCGCCGGTCACAACTCCGAAATAAGGCATCCCGGCATACTCACTCCAATCTTCAAATGTCCATCCGAATATCCCGCTATAGAAATTCTTAGCCCGTTCCATATCATCCACATGAATTTCAAAATGAATAACTCTTCCCATAAGAACCTCCTGTTAATATGTTTTTAAAAAACATTTCCAATAGCTCATTCAAGTATGTATATTCTATTTCTAGTTTCATACTCCTTCTTTATGCGTAAGTATTCTTCAAAGCAGCTATTACTCCGAGTTCCCACTTATCATTCCAGAGCAATCTACTCCTTACTTATGACCATGTCCTTTTGACCCAGACTCCATATCAGCTTTTATTTCTTCTAATAGTTGGGTCTGCTGGTCCTGCTTCTCCAAAACCTTATTCGTTAACTTTTGGAGAGTATTCGTAATCGACCATAGAGAGAGTATGATTACAACAATAATTAATAAACCATTCATTCGTTTCACTCCTTTTTGCATTGTAGGATGATTCTTCTTTTAAATCCGGATGAATAAACAGATGATCGATTGAATCTTAGTGATTATTTTGTTTCCTTATACCATTTAATTGCAAACCATACTGCAAGCAGTTGTGAGACAAACCCAGCGATCCATCCTATTGGTAGTGAATAGCTCACATAATCACGAAGACCTATGCCACCTGAAATTAAAATAGAACCTAACAATAGAAAAACAATGGTTAATTTTTGATTTTTGTTCATCTGCCTGACTCCCATTCATAATTAAAACTTTCACCATTCAATTCAATAAATAATTTCAGAGAACAATTGTGATTTTTACATCATAAAGATACATTCATTTCACACCCGTAGCCCTGCAGAGATATTAAAAAAAGCGGGACTTCGACGGTATCGGAAGTTCCGCTTTTTCATAATCAGTTGATGAATAATAAAGCGATAGAAATCGGAATGAAACTCCAGAGGAAGATGATCACGCAGAATCCCATAATATCTTTAACTTTTAACCCTGCGATAGCGAGCAGAGGTAAAGCCCAAAATGGTTGGATCATGTTTGTCCAAGAGTCCCCCCAGGCCACAGCCATTGCAGTTTTGGCTGTACTGACATCAAGATCCATCGCTGCCGGAATCATGATGGGTGCCTGAACAGCCCATTGACCACCGCCAGAAGGAACAAAAAAGTTTACAATCCCTGCACTAATAAAAGCAAATAAAGGAAATGTGAACTCCGTAGATATGCTGACAAACCATGAAGACATTTGCTCCGATAATCCAGAAGCCACCATCATCCCCATAATTCCTGCATAGAAAGGGAACTGAATAATGATGCCGCCTGCATTTTTAACTGCTCCGTTGACACTGTTCAAAAAATTCCGAGGGGTTTTATGAAAAAGAATCCCCAGGAACAGGAATAGGAAATTGACGATATTGATATTTAAATCCAGTCCATTCTGTACGAAAAAATATACGACAAACGAAAGCCCTAACAAACCGATCGCAAGGGAAACGACTGCGCTATTCTCTAACCGTTCGGCTGGTGTCTGTTTCTCTACAGCCGCTGCAAGCTCTTCTTCTGGCATGTCCTCATTCAACAAGTCGAGGTTATTCTTGCTTAAATCGCCACTGGATTTTAACAACCATAAATTAAGAAATGGCAGGGACAATAATAGAACAAATACGATGAATAGATTCATATTACTGAATAGGGTCTCCGTAATCGGGACGGAGCCAATGGTGTCCACCAGAAAATGATCTTCTGTCGCAATAGTTAGTGGTATGGAACCAGACATTCCCCCATGCCACAGCAAAAATCCACTGTAGGCACTGGCCATTAATAAACGATAATCCACGCTTGGCACACGTCTGGCTACGTGTGTGCCCAGTAAAGCTCCTACCACTAAACCGAATCCATAATTAATCAAACACGCTGCCGCAGCCGTAAAAGAAACTAACAAGATAGCCTGACCGGGCGTATTTGCCAGAGTACTCAATTTTACTAGTAAACTCTTAACAAGGGGAGTATTAGCTAATATGTATCCTGTTACAACAATCAAAGACATTTGCATGGCAAAAGCCAATAGATCCCAAAATCCATCTCCCCAGAATTGTACCATTTGAACCGGAGAGCTTTCAGTAAAACCAATCCCCAGTCCGAATACTACGAGTGTCAATATGACCGCAAACAGGAACGCATCTGGTAGATAGCGCTGGACCAGGCGATCAAAAAACAAGGTCATTCCTTTAAGCACCTTCATCACCCTCACTTTTGTAAACGTTTTCAATACACTCTAACATTTACTAGTCTCTATGAAATTAATGGAAATTTCAAGGGAGGGGGAAAGAATTCTTATTCAACCTGGTTAAGCTTTAGCGCCCGGTCTTCCTGAAAATGTAAGTTCCAATTTTAATACTTAAATCATTAAACTTATCATTTATAAATGTTTGCAATTAAACAAAAAGTTGAACCTTTTCCCATCATACTTTCGTATAATCAAGGAAAGGAGGAGATAAATATGTTCAAGAAATTTTTAGCAAGTGTAGGCGTAGGAGCCGCTAAAGTAGACACCCAGTTGGAAAAAGCACAGTTCGTACCAGGTGAAGACGTGCACGGGAAAGTCGTCATCAAAGGTGGAGATGTAGAACAATCCATCGACTCCATCCATATTTTCCTCATGACAGAAGCTCTCCGTGAATCGGGTGATAAGAAGATTAAAGAAAAAGTTGCGATCCAAAAATACCCGATCGCCAACCAGGAGACCATTAAGGAAGGTGAAACCAAAGAAATCCCATTTACAATTCAGCTTCCGTACCATACCCCCGCTTCCCTCGGAAGACTGCCGCTTTGGTTTGAAACCGGACTGGATATTCCTATGGCCCTGGATCCAGAAGACCGTGATCCGATCAAGGTATCCCCGCACCCACATATTGAAAAAGTGCTGGATGCATTAGAGAAGAGACTGGGCTTCCGGTTAAGAGAAGTGGAAATGGAGTACTCAAAGCACTTTGGTTATGTTCAGGAATTCGAGTTCGCCCCGGGCGGAGAATACCGATCTTACTTAGATGAACTGGAAGCGATTTTCTTTTTAAAAGAAGATCTTGTCGAGGTGATGCTTGAAGTTGATCGACGTGCCCGAGGTCTTGGCGGGTTATTTGCAGAAGCCTTGGAAATGGATGAAAGCCGAACGAAAGTTACGCTTACGAGTCAGGATCTTAACGGTCCATTAGATGGTGTAGCCCGTAAGCTTCAGCAAACCATTGATCAATTTAAAAAATGACAGAAAACACGTCCAGGTACATATCTGGACGTGTTTTTCACTTAGCACCACGAACAAAACCTGCATGGATAATAGATAATTATAAAAAAAATAACCAAATAACTGGAAATCAAACGAAGGAAGCGCTTGGATGCATTTCACCCAAGCGTTTCCTTCGTTTTTTCCACTCTTCGATTAACCTTTAGCTTTTTTAGGCCACACAAAATGACTGACGGCAATGAGTAAATCCACACCTAATACGAGAGACCAAAGTCGTAACGTATCAGACAGCGCAGCAGTGCGGGAAGGATCATTGATCATATAAATCAGGCTTACCAAAAATAGCGATCCAATCAGATAGGCCAACACATGCCTGCCCCAACCTTTTAAATACTGGGTGGCGTGAGCCATGCCGGCAAGTTTTTCTGGCGGAGGTCCTTCTCTCATAATGTAGTATCGGAATCTTACATCAGCCCATTCAATCATACTTTTACCAAAAGCTACTGAGACGCCAATATATACAGCGGCAATGGCATGGGCGATGGTAGCAGTGGCTCCCAGGTACAGGTCGATACCTGTGGTAATTAATAAAATCAGATCAATCACCGGGGTTAAAGCTAAGAAGATTAAGCCAAGCTTTTCTTTCCTGAACACATACCTGGTAACTAGACCTAACAGAATAACGATCCAAAAACCGATTTCACAGAAAACAATCATCCATCCAATAAGATTCAAATGGATCCCCTCATTAACATATAAGATTTTTTTATTCAGGCTAATTTAAACGGTTTAGTTGATTTATTACAAACTGCTTATTAAGCTATAGGGCCGAATAGTTGAAGACTCAGTTTCGAGATAAATGGGGTCCGTTACAATATGTTAAAGAGGGCTGGTGGGGAAATAACTCGCTTTCCTATGGCCCTACACGACGTAGGGTCGATCGACGTTGCCACAGGAGGTGGCGACCTTAGTCGATCCTCCTTGTACCATGAGCTTCCTCGCTCGTTTCACTCCCTGCGGGATCTCACCTAGTCCCTTCTCCCGTGGGAGTCTCGCCATTTCCCCACCAACCCAGCCAAGGGAGAATAACGGACCCTTTCAGAAGAGAGAATCCTCTTCTTCTAAATAGGTCCTAAATGCTTCTATGACAAGTTTTTTCATATCGTTTTAGCATGAAATACACTCTTCATCCCACCCTTTTTTCTCACCAAGCAACCAGTGTATTTAGTGGTTTCGAGTTTCTGATTCGGCCAGGTCCGGAGGGGGGACGGTGTAGACTCCTGCGGGATGAAAATAACTGGGGAGACCCCGGAAAGAGAAGCCTGAGGAGGCTCCGCGTATTCCCGCGGAAAGCGAAATCACCCCCCGGAGGACCTTCCACTCAACAAATATCTCGAAATCAAGTCTTCCAGTAACGGGAGCTTTACTATAAAGTCAACACTGAGGTTTAACAGAGCTTTTAATTAAAGTTTCAAAATAGAGACTGCCTTCATTTCTATGTATCATCAAAGTTAACTAATGGTTGTTCTTCGCTATTATACGAAGAATAGAGACAGAGGTTTCAAATACTTATTGAATTATTTTTCTAACGTAAAAAAAGGAGCTGCTGCGCTCCTTTCTAAGTCCTTGCTTCTTCTTTTAATGCTTCTTCCTCCACACGATCCATAAACTCCTGCACGACTTTTTGGTTGTTCTTCTTACTTCCCAATTTCATAAGCGCTCTGCCCACAAAGTTGACTCCCTGGTTCTTCCCTTCATAAATAAAGCGGGTTCTGGACTCCTCTTCTTTTTCCAGGGTGAAAGAAAAATTAATCTCGAAAGCTTTTGCCAAGGTAAAGCTCAGTTGTTTGAATTTTTTCTCATCCGAATCTTCAAATCCTACCGTTTCCACGATATACGTTTCTACCCGTTTGCCCTCCTGGTATTTTTGCCGGTATTTAGATCCCACTCCACCTTCTTCTATATGGACCGGCTCATTTTCAATAACTTTCGGCATAATGACAGGCATGTTTTCCTCCCGAAATAAATCCCATACCGTTTCTATATTCGCTTCAATGATACGTTCTTCTTTCCATTGCATCACTCATCCGTCTCCCTTCCAGACTTAATAAATTCATCAATATCCTCCAATTTAGAACGCAATTCTTCTATCTGAGTCTCTATGTTTTTCTTTTTCTCAAGCAATAATTCTTCCAGATTTGCAAAAGATTGATCATTCATAACGGTTTTCATTTCCTGGATGGTCAAACCGAAGCCTCGTAGTTTCCCCAGTAATAAAGCGAGGAGATAGGATCCGTCGTCATAGTATCTGTATTTGTTGGCTGGGTCGATAAACACAGGCTCTAAAAGCTCGACTTCAGCGTAATACCTTAATGTTTCTTTACTCAGTCCTGTTAAAGCTGAAAATTCGCTTACTTTATACATGAGGGCGCCTCCTCTTCTCTTTTAGCTTAAACTATGGGGTACACCACACAGTCAACAGAATTCCGAAGTTTATCCTATTTTACCTTCCTCTATACTTTCTATTTGTAAACTTGAAAACCTTGTAAACACCTATATATTTGCGATTTATGCCAGAAGCTTTTCTAGTCGGTTTTCCTATTCTTCCTTAAGGATTATTATGAACACGGGGCTGATGGAAATCGTTCTGAAAAGACTGATGGGAAGAGCAATGTCCGTATGGATAGAGATCACCCTATTACTACAGGCAGCACTCGCGAGCGGGCTCGGATTGCTCATTGATAGGTTTTCTCCAAGTGCCGGGTTTATATGTATGAGTGGGTTGATGGTAGTTGGTGTGGGAGTGAAGTTAGTGGTAGATAAACGTACTTAGGAATGGAAACTTGCTCAGTACTCAGTATGAGCTGCTCATAAATGGTGACGCTAAACAAGCAAGGGGGATACCTCTGCTTGTTTAGGTTTCTCTGACATTACTTACTTTTTTCCGGGCCGTGGATAACCATGCGGCAAGAATGATCATGATGACTCCGGTAGTGCGGCGTAATTAATAGAAGAAATACATATATACATAAATTTCTCTTAACCACCATCTGCTTATGATTCTTTTCTTCTACTTGAACATCTTGCTATCATTTCATGTGGCTGTAGAAAAATTTACCTCACTTATGCATCCCACTCCCTACGTAATATTCCCATTTTAATCGCATCATAATAAATTCCATCTACACGACGTGCTTCTCTGACTCTAGCTTCTTCTTTCATTCCTAATTTTTCAGCAGCCTTTATCATTCTTACATTTCCTGACCAAGTAGATAAGCCGAGGCGATGCAGATCAGTCGTTCGAAAAAGAAATTCAATCCAAAGCTTATAAGCTTCGCTGCCATACCCGCCATTCCAATAGTTTTTATTATAAATAACGATCCCTGTTTCCAGCCAGTCAGTGTTCGGATCCACCCAGTAAGCTCCAACATAACCAATGATCTGTTGGTCTGCCAATATAACCAGTGCAGAAGGTACACCTTCCATAATTTCCTCGTCCCAGTCAGCCAGATATTTCTCCTTAGAAACAACTTCTTCTTTAATGTAAGGACCATTCCATTGCTTAGCTGCTTGTTCTGGCTCTTGGTATTTCCAGTAGTACAATTCGTTAGTATCTTCGAGTGAAGCTTCTTTTAATATTACTTTTCTTCCAGTAATCTTGATCAAACGATCTTCTCCTTTTGAGATCTACAATTTTCTTGCAGTGATGAAAAGCTCCGCAAATTCATGGGGAATGGTTTTCAGAGGATCTTCCTTTACATCCTTCTTCATCTTGCTTAATCCTTTTTCATACTCGGCATCGCTGATGAGCGTTAATACAGATATATCTCTGTTTTTGGCGTACGGGAGATAGTCAGCTGTCTGGAGCTCCTCCCGCTGATAGTTCACTTTCAGTTGAACCTCACAGTCTCTTTTCCTAAGCTCTTCATAAATATCCTCGTGGTGCCAGAATCTTTGTTCATCTATCTCGTAAGCCGAAGGAAAGTAGCGATACACCCACCACTTCGGCATGGCATGAATAGCTATATTGTGCATTTTGTAAAGTCCATTTGTCGTGAGAATACGTGTAACCTCATCCAAAGCTCTTTCTTTGTACTGGTAATGATGAAACGAATAATTATTGACTATGTAATCAAATCCACCTGAATAAAAAGGCATATCTTCCGCATATCCGTGAACAAACTGAACAGATTCAAGCTTCTCTTTAGCTTTTCCAAGCATAGCTTTAGAAGCATCCAACGCCGTCCATCTGACCTTTGAATCGTCGAATAAAGGAACTTGTTTAGAAAGGTACAGTCCTGTTCCGCAAGATAAATCGAGCACTTCATACTGCTCTTTCTGATGTTGATACATATAGGCTTTTAAGGTCGTATCTTTCTCTAATTCTTCGACTCTATATTGATTGTTATCGTAGTGATCAGCAATACTAGAAAAATCGGTTTCTTTCATAGGTAAGTCTCCTCTCCTTTTTAATAACCTCATTACCAAAGCGGTTCCTCTTCATTGGATAATTCCATGATGAACGGCTGTAGGCTCATAACCAGTGCTGCAATAGCTATTAAGAAAAATAAAAAGAGTGGGGAAGAGTTATCGAACAAGAGTGATATGAACATGACAAGAGGAATAAGGAAAATACTTAGGCTGCTTTTCTTTCTGGAGGAGGCAGTAAGGTATTGCTTCCTATCACAATAGGGACATGTAATTCCTGTAGCTAAGGTAAAAGATTTCTTCATGGTCTCTCCCCATGTCCATTCTTCTTTGCAATTTTTGCATACGGGCATTTTTGACACTCCTCTTCTATTCAAATTGCTAATCATAGAGCTCTTTTCATTCGAATAACTTTTCCACCAGCTTCCGGCCCTATTTCCTCCATCCCCGTCTTGCGGTAAAACTCACGGGCGGAGGTATTTGCCGGTGCTACTCTTAAATGATACTCGCTTACATTATGACCTTTGAAAAACTGCACCGCATAATAGTCCAATTTTTCTCCCTTTCCCTGTCCCCGTTTCTCCGGGATCAAGTAATACAAATGAACATAGCCTATTTGTTTTCCTTCGAATACACGAATAGACAACTCCAGCTGCCCAATATATTTACCATCTTCTTTCACTAGAACGAACCCTTCCGGGAAAGATTCCATTTTAGCTTCCAGCCACCGGAGATAATCTTCCTCTTCTCCAAAATTTGAACAATCTCCAAAGCTTGCTTTAAATGAATCTTTCCGAAAATCTATGACCGTTTCCCTATGCTTACTCAGATTTATTTTTTCGAACTGCACACCTAAATCACCCCTGTGCTTTCAATCCTAACTACTCCGCTCCTCTTTATCCCTATTCTCTTTTCTAACCAAAACTCCTTGTTACAGCTTCCGATCAAGTAAGTTAAGTTGGTGCGTTCTTAGATCCAGTCTCCCGATATCCCCAGGGTTTAAAATAAATAAGGGGACTTTTCTCCACACCAGAAAACATAGTCTTCCAATCCTTTTTCTTCATTGGCGTTAACTTTATATTTACTCCTTCATCTTTTAACTTTTGGATGCTCGCATTAATAGTTTTGGACATTTCTCGTTTCTCTCCCCTTTTCTGTGGCATCAATATATGGTTTTATTCATTTATTCTTTTTATATATAAAAAAGTGACCTACACGATGTATAGGTCACTCAATATAAAAAGACCTATACCCGGACGGTAAGGTCTTGCTAACAGCATCACTGCCAACAAAGCCGAGAGTGAGTCTCACTCTGGATTGACGACTTTGCTGTAAAAGCTACTCCCCTTAAATGGAAAATATACGATTATAGTACTAACATAAACTAGAATGACTATATAGTCAACGCACCAATAAAAATACATCCTTTATTCTTCTATTTCTGACTTGACGGTCATATCGATAAAAGGCCCAAAGGAATCTACCCTGACTCTAGCCATTAACGCAATCTAAATTAAATAAAATACGCTCTTAGTTTAGAAGCTAAATCTAAATACTCTTCATGCTGTTCCAGGTTAGAAGCCATTCCTTTTATCACAGCTAACCGAGGAGAATCACGCTCTAATTCAAAAGTAAGGACCTCGGCTGTGTCTTTGACATCCTGATCAGCTTCTGAGAGAGTGACTTCTTTTAATTCACGAACAATCTCATCCATTTGCGAAAGATTGAATTCATCAGGAGCCATTTGCCCAATGATTTCCTCCGTGATGATGGGAGCGTCATGGTTTTCCATAATTCCCTTCATCATGTAATCTACCTTCGTGACAATAGAGTTAGCTACTTCTACAAAGTTAAACTCAACGTTATCGACAATGATTAAGTCGATATAATTACCGACTAAGCTCTGAGTGATTATACCTCCTTCCCATGCATACGGTTCTGCTTCTTTTCCGTAAATGGCAATTAAATGATTTTTATAAAACAAATGCGAATGGTAACGCATCTTCCTAATTAATTGCTCGATCCTTTCATTAAAGGGAATGACTTGCTCACGGATCTGCATAATAATGAATTCCCTGTGATTCGCTACTTCCTCAATTGTAACTTTCAGCTGCTGGACAAATTTTTCACTCGGTTCAAGCGGCTCGGAAGAAACTTCATTCACCCGCCGCTGCATTCTCCTCCAATAATGCTCAAACAACTCATATAACAACTCGTCTTTAGATTTGAAATGAAGATAAAAAGCGCCTTTTGATATATTGCATTCTCTAGCAATCTCCTGCACGGAGGTAGTGCTGAAACCTTTTCTTGCAAATAGTTTGATCGCTTGCTCTATAATGTTCTTTTTCTTTGGATCCATATAGGTAGTAACCCTTTCTGTATATTCAGAGTTTGATTCTTGACTTATGACCAGATGGTCATGTATATTTTAGACCAGGTTGACTAAGTGGTCAAATTGAAAGGAGAGGAACAAATGAAGCAGATAATAAATTTTTCCATGAATAACAAATTCGCTGTCTGGCTAATTACGATTATTATAACAGCAGCAGGATTGTATTCAGGATTAAACATGAAACTGGAAACCATTCCAGATATTGATCCACCTATTGTTACTGTAACCACTACGTATCCGGGAGCAACTCCGGAAGAGGTGGCGGACGAAATATCAGAACCGCTGGAGCAGCAGGTGGAAAATCTGAACGGGGTTCAAACCGTCAGTTCATCTTCCTTCCAGAATGCTTCAAGTTTACAGCTTGAGTACAGCTATAGTAAAGATTTAGATGAAGCGGAGGATGAACTGCAAGAAGCCGTCGATTCCTTCTCACTTCCTGAAGCTGCCCAGGAGCCGGAAGTATCCCGTGTAAACTTTAACGCGTTTCCGGTCATTAGTATGAGTGTGCTTAATGAAGGTGGTAGTTTAGAAGATTTAACCGCCACTGTTAATGATACCATCGTTCCAGAGTTGGAAGGATTGGAAGGCGTCGCTGATGTTCAAGTTTCCGGTCAGCAGGTCCAGGAAGTTCAAATGAACTTTGATGAAGCAGCCTTGCAAGAAAATGGGCTGGACCAGGAAACGGTAACGAATTATATTCAAGGCGCTGATGTAGCTTTTCCATTAGGCTTATATACATTTAATGAAACGAGAAAATCAGTCGTTATGGATGGAAACTTAGAGAATCTAGAAGACTTAAGAAATCTGGAAATCCCGATCACTCCATCCCAGAACGGACAGGGATCCGGCCAGCAGGGTTCAGGTCAACAAGCTGAAAATAGCCAACAGAGTATCCCTACGGTTCCACTTTCCGAAGTGGCGAACCTCGAGGTTGTCGCTCAGACGGATTCCATTTCCAGAACGAATGGAGAAGAGTCCATCGCTATACAAATCGTTAAATCTCAGGAAGCGAACACAGTTGACGTGGTTAACCTCGTGAAAGATCAAGCTTCCGAGTTTGAAGAAGACATCAATGGAATTGAGTTCGTATATTCCTTCGACCAGGGTGAACCGATCGAAGAATCCGTCAGCACGATGTTAAATAAAGCTCTCTTTGGAGGATTATTTGCAGTTGCTGTTATTCTATTATTCTTAAGAAACTTCAGAACAACGATCATATCGGTAATCTCCATCCCGCTATCCCTGTTTATCGCGCTTATTGTGTTAAACCAAATGGGAATAACTTTAAACATTATGACACTTGGAGCCATGACGGTAGCCATAGGGCGAGTGGTTGATGACTCCATTGTCGTTGTCGAAAACATCTACCGGCGAATGTCACTGACCGATGAAAAGCTGGAAGGAAAAGACCTCATACGATCAGCTACGAAGGAAATGTTTATGCCGATTCTTTCCTCTACGATCGTAACCATAGCCGTCTTCTTACCATTAGGTCTAGTAGAAGGCGTTGTCGGACAAATCTTCCTGCCATTTGCTTTAACAGTCGTATTTGCTTTGCTTGCCTCCCTCGTGGTAGCGATCACTATTGTACCGATGCTTTCTCATAGTCTATTAAACAAAAAGCAAGCAGCCAAGAGTCACAAAGAAGGTCCAGGTCGACTGGCCAAAGGTTATAAGAAAGTATTAAACACTGTATTAAATCATAAAATCATCACTTCCCTGGCCGCTGTAATTATTCTGGCTGGAAGTATTGCGTTAATCCCGCTTGTCGGGGTAAGCTTCCTTCCTTCTGAAGAACAGAAAATGGTCATGCCAACGTATAGTCCGGCACCAGGCCAGACCGTTGAAGATGTAGAAGGAATCGCGGAAGATGCTTATCAATATTTCGCTGACCGTGAAAATGTTGAAAATATCCAATATTCCGTGGGCGGAGAAAATCCAATGAACCCTGGAGCCTCTAACCAGGCAGCATTTTTCGTAGAGTATAACGAGGATACCGAGAACTTCTCGGATGAGAAACAACAGGTCATGAATGATCTAAAAGAAATGACGGATCGCGGGGATTGGAGTAATCAGGACTTCTCCTCAACCGGTTCCAGCAGTGATATTCAAGTCCAAGTATTCGGTGATTCTACAGAGCAAATTAAACCTTATGTAGAAGAAGTGACAGAGATTTTAAACGAACAGGAAGATCTGTCGGACGCCGAATCAAGCCTGTCTGAATCCTATGAAGAATATACGCTGGTAGCCAACCCTGGTGAATTGAGCAGTCTCGGGCTCACAGCAGCTCAGGTCGGCCAGTCGCTGAGTCCGAATCGCGAACGTCCAGAAGTGACCACCGTGCAGCAGGACGGGGAAGAGCTACAGGTTTATCTGGAAATTGAAAATGACAGCTACGAAAATATAGACGAATTAACGAATGAAGAGATCCAGACACCGCTCGGGCAAACCGTGCAAGTGAATGAAATTGCAGAAGTGGAAGAAGGTACTACCGAAGATACGATCAGCCGACAAGGCGGCCAGGTCTATGCGAGTGTGAGCGCGACCTCTTCTTCCGATGACATTGGCTCGATCTCTGCCGACGTACAGGAAGAGCTTGACAACATTGACCACCCATCCTCTGTTGATCTATCAATTGGCGGAGTGACCGAAGATATCAATGAATCCTTCAGTCAGTTAGGTCTTGCCATGCTCGCAGCGATTGCCATCGTTTATTTGGTACTCGTCATCTTCTTTGGTGGAGCATTAGCGCCCCTTGCGATTCTATTTGCCCTGCCGTTTACGATTATCGGTGCAGTATTAGGATTACTGATTGGCGGTGAAACTTTAAGTATCTCTGCTATGATCGGCGGACTCATGCTGATCGGAATTGTAGTTACAAACGGGATCGTATTAATTGACCGGGTGATCCAGCGTGAGAAAGATGGATTTACCACTCGTGAAGCTCTGCTTGACGCGGGTACTACCCGATTACGTCCGATTCTTATGACAGCCCTTGCTACGATTGGAGCATTACTGCCGCTCGCTTTAGGATTAGAAGGCGGATCGATTATTAGTAAAGGTCTAGGATTGACGGTTATCGGAGGACTCGCAAGTTCTACCCTTCTGACGCTGTTAATTGTTCCAGTGGTTTATGAACTGCTATCTAAAATCGGTCGGAAAAAGAACAAGAAAGTGGAAGACAAACCAAGACAGACATCTCCTTCTTTTAACGAGGACAGCATTTATCAAAATGAACTGGCTGCATCAGAGCAAGAGAACGGAGAATTTCAAAGCCTTATTTTAAATAAAGCTGAACATCTTTTCATCCAAAATGGATACACAGCTGCCACTATGGCAGAAGTGGCTCAACAGAGTGAAATCAGCGAACAAGAACTGGGAAGTTACTTTAAGACGAAGTTCAGCCTATTAGCAGGCTTGATCGAACAAAGTCAAAAAGCTCTGAACCAGGAATGGTCGGAAATCAACAAGAACGAAAAGCTGTCTCCATCTGAAAAGATTTACCATCAGGTTGAGTCCCGAATTAAACGAGGTCTATGGTTACGTAGAATGGCCCATCAGAATGCTGATGCTGAGGCTATTGGTATGGCCCGTGTGAAATTCAGTGACAAGTCCTTTATTGATCATCACCAGCTGCTCATCGCAAGTATCTATGATCAAGCGGAAAAATCCTATTCCATGGATGCAGCCGTTATGCTGAATGGTTTGATCAATGAATATGTGAAACAGTTCATGGTAACAGATTCGGCTATTGATTCATCTCATGTCACCTCATTCTTAATGGAGTGTCTGGACGGCTATATGAATCAGTTGAATCAAAGCAGCCAGACGCCGATTCTTACCTGGGCTAATATGAGCACAACAGAAGATAACAACCAGAATTTCAATTTGACCAGGTTAAGCATTAAGCAGCTGAGGGAAATGGTGCCTCACCTTAATCTTAATGAAGAGCAGCAGCATAAGCTTCTCTCCACCCTGGATTCCGTGGAGGAAGAGGTTAACACTACTTCTCCAAACAAAAAGGCTATCAAATGGATGCTTAGTTATTTGACTACGATCAACAGTCCGGTTATTCGCGGCTACGTGGATCAGATGCTGGGTGATACCAGGAATAAATAATAGATAGTGAAAGCCAAGAAATCCACTCCCGATCGATCAGGAGTGGATTTCTTTACATACACAAATACAAGATGCAAAATATAAACTCTACTTAATACCATTACTAGAAATAGAATTTAATTGCAAAATGATCTCGGGTAGTTCTGCTAAATCACCAATTACATCATCTGCCTCTATGCCACTCCATTGCTGATTCCTTTTCCAAATCCCTTTCATTCCAGCTTCCTGGGCTGCTTTCACATCTTTCTCTGGGTGATCTCCTACGAATACACAATCTTCCGGCGATACCTTAAGCCTCTCTGCTGCTCTTCTAAAAATAATTGGATCAGGCTTTTTAACCCCTTCCCAATCCGATATAAGCAGGGTATCTAAGTATGGATCAATATCCAAAGCCTTCACGTTATCCATTTGAAACTGGCCTTTTCCATTCGTGATCATTCCTATAAGAAAGCTGTTTTGTTTAAGTTTTTCTATCGTTTCCAGGAGATTAGGAAATGGCACACAATATTGTTTAAAGAAATCTAAATAGTCCTCGAGTAATTCATGATACGTAATGCCCTCGATATCAAATTCGCTAATTAGTTGTTTATACACTTTGTCTTTCCACACATATCCATGATGATCCAATTCAATAAACCTCTGTATGTACTCCTCTTCCGGGATATGAGCCAACCACTTATTCAAACGCTCATACTGTGCAGATATAAAGATCTTTACTGATTCATCCCGATCCAATAAAGTTCCATCTAAATCAAAAATAACGGCCTTAACCATATGAACCCCTCCCTCCAGGCACAAATATTACACTTACTCGGAAATTCCCTCTTAACGGCTGTAACCTAAAAACAGCTCAAAGATAGCCCAGTTATAGAGGAAGAAAAGAATTAAGCCTATCACACTTGCTATTATTCGCTTATTACTTTTGCCTTCCTTTCCTTTAAACCAATAGATCAGGGCGAAAATGATAACAGCAAACCCCGGAATTAAATAGAACCACAACACAGTATCAACTAATGCCGCATTCTTTTCCCAATAATCCACGGACTCGAAACCATAAGTGGATTTGATCCTTTCCCTGAGTACCACAAACACAACGGTAAGCACCAGAAAGTATCCATAGCCCAAGTAAGTAATAAAATTCGGCAATAGGGCAGTCATATATAAGGAGTAAAAAACAACTACCATCAATGGAAGCAAAACAAAATATTCAAGCATAGCAGCCTCCTCCCTCCTTTCAAGACGTATGATCGAATCACGGTAAATCTTCCACTTGTAACTGAGTTATGGTCCCCTGATGAAAATACAACTGCCACCTGTCATCTATGAACTTCCAAATAGAGCTCCTGAGCGTATTTCTATTCCTCGTTTGATCTTCAATAAAGTAGGTGGAGAGCACAACATCATCAGCTAACCGTTGTATTTCATAGTTATGAAGGGTCATTTGCGATAAGACTACCCCAAGGTCCAGGCACTCTTTCTTATCAATTATGATGCCTGAACTGCCTATTTCCCAAAAGTCATCGGCCAATATTTTATCAAGTTCCTCTGGAGATTCTCTTACCTTTAAGCTTACATGCGCTTCCTCTAACTCTCTTATTTGTGTTCGTAAAGAATTACTCATCGATTTCCTCCTTTGTGCCCGTGTTTTTTTGTGTTTATATGCAGACCTGGGTCCAGTAATTACTCTAATTCATTTTTTCTATAAGAGATAAACAGATTCCTCCTTCTCTCCTATAGGCACTATGCTGGCACCATCTTATCATTCAAGAAAACTTTAAATCCAAAAAAATCCACCTCAGGTCATCCATAATCTGGATGACCTGAGGTGGAGGTTTTTCTCATTTCAAATCTTCCATGGTATTCTTGCCTTATACATTATTATTTTTCCCTGAACTGTGACTTTTGGTGTAGTTTGAAAGGAGCTAAAATGAGGATATTACTAGTGTGCTTAGCATTTCTTATTATTATAGCTGGATGTTCCCCTGGCGCAAACGAAGGAGGACTCCTCTCAAAGAGCCAAGTATTAAAACTGAACCCAGACGCTGATCTTATAGAGCTGGAAGATGGTACTGTCTACACTCGTGGAGTTGAATGGGTAAAAGACAAAGGGTATCAAAAAGGAGAAAAACTAGGGGAAGTGGAAAAAGGAATGGCAACGGATGCTCCTGTCGGGGCTGAAATCTATACAACTGAAGAAAAATCTCCTGTCATCATAGTAGAATATAAAGGTTTATCAAAGATGTACTTAATAGCAATGGGAGAGTAAGATTTACTAGTGTGAATGAATATAAAGGCGGTGTCTTAATGAGAGCGGTTCAAACCAATACGATAAAAATAAAAGATGGCAGAACCCTTGCCTATTGTGAGTATGGCGATCTTTCTGGTTACCGATCTTTTATGCTCATGGAGGGCCAGGCTCACGATTAGAAGCCCAATCCTTTGAAAAAACAGCTAAGAAATATGGTTTTCGCATGATAGCTATGGACCGGCCTGGAATGGGACGTTCAACTATTAAAGAGCATCGGGTGCTGCTGGATTATCCCGAAGATATAAGAGAACTTGCGAATGCTCTAGAAATCGATACATTTGGTGCGATGGGAACTTCCGGTGGTGGTGCCCACACCACCGTTTGCAGCTATTCATTAGCCGACCGTTTAACTTTTAATTTCGCTTTTGCAGGGTATACGAATTTTGCTGAAATGCCTGATGCTGCAAACAAACTTGAAGCTCCCGCAGACCGTCTGTCCATCAAATTAGCAGCGAAATTTCCTGTATTATTTGGCTTATTGTTTAAAGGGATGGGGATAGCCATGAAGACGTTACCAAAGCAGACCATCAACAGCCTGTTAAAAACGGTAAATGAGACGGACAAAAAGATTGCGAACGACCCGCAATTTCAAAAACGGTTTATAGCCGAACAAAAAGAAGCTTTCCGGCAAGGTGGAAAAGGAGTTGCGATTGATGCTGCCGTCCACTACGTGGATTGGGGCGTGAAGCTGCAAGATATCCCCGGCAGAGTTCATATCTTTCATGGAACAGAAGACAGATTAGTGCCTTTCTCTTACGGACAACATCTTGCAGACCATATTCCTAATGCAATCTTCCATCCTCTTGAAGGCCAAGGTCATTTATTTTTATTCGAAAAGGGACACCAGGAAATGATATTTAAAATGGCTGAAAAAGCACTTAAAGAATCACGATAAACTCACATAAGGCAACATTGGCTGATTTCCTTGCAAAAGGTAATCTGCGACCGTTGGTGCTCTGGCTCCGCTCCCGATTAAGCTGTCAGCCCTTTGCTCTTCTATGCGCACGAAATTCTGCACCAAATAACACGCAGGCAACCAGAAACAATAGATTAGAAATCATTAGAACAATTCCATTCCAATCTCCATCAAAGAGCGTTACATTCACCAGGGTCATTCCATGCATAAGAAACACAACAATAAACAAGATCATATACGTTTTCACAATAATACCTCCCACAAAATCATTGATGACCTCCAGAAGTCATCAGTCTCCTCCCTGTTCTGGTCCGTTCTTCTCATGATCTATTTTTTTCATTTCCAGCTCTAGCTTTTTCTCTTCGATTTCAAGTTCTTTCTTTTTTAAATCATTGTCTATTTTTTTGACATATCCATAATAGATAAGAGAAAAGCCAACAATGATCGTAATGTAGAAAAACAAGTCCATTTGTACACCTCCGGATTATTAATATCAGATGATAGCTTTATTTTAGATTAGATTATTATCTCTCTTTACGATTAAATTCCACAATGGTTGCAAGAAGAACAAATTTTTCTAAATAAATTTACGTGTGAAACAGCTTCCTAATACGGGCCCTAGGTTTCACTAAACACTTTTTAAAATCAGGTGGAGATTAAATCTCTTCCCACAACTCCAACATTACTTGACTAGAAGCTCTTTTTGAACAAAATGTGGACAAGAAAACGCTTACCTTTTTGCAAAATACAACTTTGTGAAAAATATCACAAATTCTATTGATTTAGGAAGTAGAATGTTGCACAATAAATATGTGATATATTTCACAATCATTCATAACTATCCTTTGGGAGGAATTCATATGACTAAAAAACAAGTTAACCGCGTTGCCCTGATTGGAGCAGGATCTGTAGGAAGCAGTTATGCATTTGCTATGCTGAATCAATCCGTTACAGAAGAATTCGTTATTATCGATTTGAATGAAGATAAAGCTATGGGAGATGCCATGGACTTGAACCACGGTAAGGTCTTTGCTCCAAACCCAACAAAAACTTGGTACGGTCAATATGAAGATTGTAAAGATGCCGATATCGTTTGTATTTGTGCAGGGGCAAATCAGAAGCCCGGTGAAACTCGATTAGATCTTGTGAAAAAGAACCTGACTATTTTTAAAACTATCGTTGATCAAGTTATGGCGAGCGGATTTCAGGGGATCTTCTTGGTTGCTACAAATCCAGTAGACATCCTTACGTATGCGACTTGGAAATTTAGTGGACTGCCGCAAGAGCGCGTGATCGGAAGTGGAACGATTCTCGATTCAGGCCGATTCCGTTTTCTCTTAGGTGAATATTTTGACGTATCCCCTTCTAACGTTCACGCCAATATCATTGGCGAGCACGGAGACACTGAGCTTCCTGTGTGGAGCCATGCATCTATTGGCGGGGTGCCTGTATACGAATTAGTGGAACGTCACGAAGAATACCACATGGAAGATCTTGATGAGATTTTCACCAATGTTCGTGATGCAGCTTACCATATCATTGAAAAGAAAGGTGCAACCTATTACGGCATTGCTATGGGTCTGACTCGCATTACGAAAGCTATTCTTAATAATGAAAACAGTATTATGACAGTGAGTGCTCATTTGAATGGAGAGTACAATACGAAGGACGTTTATATTGGAGTCCCTGCTGTGCTAAACCGCACAGGTATACGGAATATCGTGGAAGTCAGCTTAAATGAAAAAGAACAAAGCCAGTTCGATCACAGCGCTAACGTTCTGAAGGACATCTTAGGCGCAAATTTTGAAAATCAGCCAACAACCTAGAATAATCGTAGAAAAGAGTTGATCGTCCGTGTGGTTACAGCAGTATGATCCGTTTGGAAATATATTTATTAGTGCGCTGATCGCAGCTTTACCTATATTCTTCTTCTTTCTAGCGCTGACACGTTTCAGAATGAAAGGAATCATAGCCGCTTTTCTTACCCTTGGACTAAGTATTCTCGTATCCATTATATTTTTTGATATGCCGTTCGGGAAAGCAGTTTCTGCTTCCCTGCACGGCGTAGCTAACGGACTATGGCCGATCGGTTACATCGTCATCATGGCGGTCTGGCTCTACAAGATTGCCGTTCGTACGGGGAAATTTAGAGTAATTCGCTCAAGTATTGCGAACATCTCCCAGGATCAGCGTCTACAGCTGTTATTAATTGGTTTCAGCTTTAACGCATTCCTGGAAGGTGCGGCAGGGTTCGGTGTACCGATTGCTATCAGTGCCGCTCTTCTTGTAGAGCTTGGATTCCGACCGCTGAAAGCAGCGGCCTTATGTTTAATCGCGAATGCTGCTTCTGGTGCATTCGGTGCCATCGGGATTCCTGTTATTGTAGGAGCACAGATGGGGAATCTGGAAACGATGGAGCTCTCCCGGACACTTGCTTACATTCTCCCGCTGATTTCCTTCGCTATTCCATTTTTGCTCGTTTTCATTTTGAGTGGCGTGAAAGGGATTAAAGAAACCTTGCCTGCGTTGTTTGTGGTCAGCGGAATTTATACAGGAGCGCAGATCTTCACCATCTTGTTCCTGGGACCTGAGCTTGCTAACATTCTTGCTGCGCTTGCTAGTATGGCTGGCCTAGCTTTATTCCTGAGAAAATGGCAGCCGAAAACCATTCACCGGGAAGAGAACGCTCCAGATGTTCAACAGGGTGAATCTTACAGCATTAAAGAAATCATTAAAGCCTGGTCACCCTTCTATATCTTAACGGCAACCATCACCGTCTGGAGTCTGCCTTCTTTTAAGGCTCTGTTCAGTGAAGGCGGTCTTTTAGAAAAAACAACCGCATTCATACCGGTTCCATTTCTCCATCAGGAAATCCAAAAAGCTCCGCCGATTGCTCCAGATACGGTAGCTTTAGATGCCCTATTCAAATTAGACTTAATATCTGCGACAGGGACCGCCATTTTAGTGGCCGTTCTCCTTACTGGACTGTTCAGTTCAGCGATTACCCTGCCGCAAGGAATGAACTCCTTAAAAATAACCATTCAAGAACTATGGATTCCCGTGTTGACCATTTGTTTCGTCATGGGCTTCGCGAACTTATCCAACTTCGCAGGGTTAAGTTCCTCTATTGGACTAGCTTTAGCGAAAACCGGTGTTCTGTTTCCTCTGTTCAGCCCCATCCTTGGCTGGCTCGGCGTTTTCATCACTGGTTCTGTAGTTAGTAACAATGCCTTATTCGGCCATTTGCAAGTGGTCACAGGGAATCAAATCATGGCAAACCCGGCGCTTTTACTCGCAGCCAATACGGCTGGCGGAGTGATGGCCAAGCTGATTTCCCCTCAATCCATCGCCATTGCGACAGCTGCAGTAAAACAAACGGGGCAGGAGTCAACCTTGTTTAAAATGACACTGAAGTATAGCTTAGGGCTATTAATCATTGTATGTACGATAACCTTCTTACTATCTATAATCGGAATTTAATAGATTCCTATCACCACCCGTTTTTATACGGGTGGTGTTGTCTGGGGTCGATTAGGATTCTTCTTCAGCTTTTGTATGCATGCGATCACCGTATCGTTTACGGAATTCTTGAATGATTTTATCCGCATCCGTTTCAGTTACATTTTCCAAATAAATCTCTTCCTCATCCCCGCTTTCCTTCCGAATGGAAAGCACATCCCCAACCTGCTGGACCCGCTGAACTTCCTTATCTTCTACCCTCCATCTTGGATCGGCAATACCACGACGGATACCAATGCTTCGCTCTTCGAAACGAATATAATCCCGCTCCGGCATTTTCAAGTAATGGATTATCTGCAAGACACTGATCACCGTCACCCCTCCAACTAGATACACCAGGAATTCCTCTACGCGGCCGTTCCGGAACAAAATGAAAAAAAGAACGATTACTTGCGCTAACAAATTGAACAAAGATCCCCTGGCTTTCTTTTTCCAAATGGACGTGTTGCTGTACTGGATGTTCCATTCACTGATAAGTATCACAAGTCATGAATCTTTCTCTCCATTCTTTGGTTCCTTTCTGTCTTAATTATAATACGATCAAAATGAATAGACTGTTTCAGATTTTCATGGATTCCCTAAATTTTCAAGTAGGCTCTCACCCATTTCAACTAAGTATCCAATGTCACTTTTTGGAGCCCAAAATTTAATTTCTCCGTTTCTCTAAGATATAAAGTAATTTAGAAAGGGGAGCATTTTAATTAGGATAATTTTCAAAAATAAAAGGACGAACCCATTTATTTAGATTCGCCCCTTACATATTTAATAAGCACCCTCTGAGTAGGTTAATTCATAACTGTGCGTGTAAATCTCGAAAATGTTCCCAAAAGGGTCTTCTACATAAACCATTTTAAACGGCTTCTCACCAGGATAATATTCGCGGATCGGCATACGCTGCTTTCCGCCATGCTGTTTTATTTTTTCAACAATTCCTTCGATGTCCGGATCCTGAATACAGAAATGGAAGATTCCCGTTTTCCAGTATTCAAAGTTATTTTCCGGCTGCTCGTTTTCCGGAAATTCAAATAGTTCAATACCGATTCGGTCTCCGGTTGCTAAATGGGCAATTCTAAACTCGTCCCAATCATTGCCGAAGACGTCACGGCACATTTGTCCAATCGGCGTATCATCATTCTCCACTGCTGATGGCTCCATAATGACATACCAGCCAAATACCTCTGTATAAAATTGAACCGCCTCATCCAAATTAGGTACGGATAATCCAATGTGAGAGAATGCTCTAGGATAAGTGTGCATACGTTCGTTCCTCCTCATTTCTTTTTTTGTACAAGATACATTATAATTTTTAATCAGAGAGAATATAAGTATGCACTTTTTAGTTAGACACTTACCTGTAAGTAAGAAAGGACGGTTATGAAAATGGATACTCCCCTGGATAACGACGGAAAATTGAAATGTTCCATTGAATATACATTAAAGAAAATAGGCGGCAAGTGGAAAACTGTCATCTTGTGGCACCTGAATGTAGATGGAACTCTTCGGTACAATGCCTTAAGAAGATTACTTCCCGGGGTGTCGCACAAAGTCTTAAGCCAACAGCTTAAAGAGCTTGAGGAGGATGGTTTTATTCATCGTGTGCAATTTAACAGTATTCCTCCCAAAGTAGAGTATTCCATTACAGACTTTGGAAAGACGCTCCTGCCTATTCTTGAACAGATGCACATGTGGGGTACGGAGCATGGTTCTTTAGAGTAATACAATCATTGGTCTTTTTTATCTTTTTTACATTTAATTATTCGGTATCTAGGTTTAATTGATTATAAGGAAGGCTAAATAGTTTGAGGAGAGAATCATGGCTTGTTATGATTCATAAACAATGTGATTTTTTAAGGGGCGTAGAAGTGTGAGAAAGTTCGTTTATTTGGTTCTATTATTAACTTTAGCGGCCTGTCAGCCCGGAGAAATGGAAACTTCCGATTCAAATTCTGAGTCCAGCTCAGGTACCAATGAAGCTCAAAGTGAGAGCAAAGACGTTCTAGAGGAAAAGCCGACCGTAACCTTTACATATAAAGGAGAAGAAATTGAGACGAATAAAATTCGCGGGTGTTTTGCCCCTGACTGTTCAGAGGATTCTGCCACCGTCGACCAGATCAACCATGAGGAAATGACGGAAGGATTGGAAGCTACGCAAGTAGAGGATGGTGAGGCAATTCAGGTTCATATCGATGGGAAACAGCCCTCTCAGACTCACTTGTCCAGATATTATGAGTCAACGATTGAAGGTGAAACGTTGGAAGAAAATGAAATAACGATCCATAGCGCCAGCAAAGATGGCCGTAAAGAAAGGTATTTTGTAAGATTGGATTGGTATAATGAAAATCAGGAATTCCTGGGCTCACTTTCCAAAGCTTTTATAGTAAATGTTGAGGGGATATCCTCCTAATAGTTGATATAAAAGATCCCACTCGTTGATGGTTGGGGTTTTTTATAGGATTAAATTTTTGTTTCTCATTAAAAAAATCTCCAGAAGTTAAAAAACTTAAACCAGTTCATAAGTTTCCGTGCACGAATCTATCTTGACTTATCAAAGAGTTTGCAAAAAATTATAGACCAGTCCGGAAAATAACATCAGAGACAGAGCTAAGAAGATATAGCCACCTGTATTACTACTATATTGAGTTTTGATATCATCTACACCGATTAGCAAAAACATAAAAATGAAGAGCACCATACTCCAGTTCCCTCCAAAATCAATCCGATGTATGAAGAAATGATAGCCTGCCAGAAGCAGGGCGATCACCCCTATAATAAACTTTCCTATTCGCAGCACATTCAATAGCTCCTCCCTCCTCTTTCCTTTTTCCTCTCTAAAAGCAAGTAATCTCTTGTTTTATGCAATTCAACCTCATGCTTATCCGCAAACTCCATTAAATGGTCAAAAGCTGTAGAAGGGCTGGGTTCAACTAACCGAATCTTTCTTTCGCTTTTCACTTTAATCAACACGGTCTTTTTAGCCCACATCAGTCGGACAAATCTGATTTGACTGATATCGCTGGGAGCAAGTTTTCTTATGTAAATTGTTTTTTTAAAGAATAGGAGTCGATACACTAATTGGTCATGACCTACTTCAAATTTATATCGAAACGAACTGATGACCACCATGATTAAAAATAAAATGAAGAATAGAAGTATGGAAGCACCATAAATTTCTCTTAGCATGTTCCACAACAGGACAAGACCAAAAATATTAAACATAAATAGACGCTCTGCGCTAACATCGAATTCCAAACCCTATCCCGCCTGTCTCTAATAATTTTTTAGCCGTTAACCTATCTGTTCTCATTCGATATCAGCAGGCTTGTTTTTACGATCTCCTATGTCTGTACAACCCGTTTAGGAAAAGAAGTACGATGACTAATAGGAAGCATACTGTCTTTAAAGTCACGCACTCCCTTCAACCATTTACTTTTTAAAAAAAGTGTTCTGTAGGCAACTTTTTAAACTAAAAGTTCGGGATTAACTTTGCGTTGCATGCTTTCTCATAAAATTCAATTGGCCCTGCCTCTCCGATCACAGCATATTCGTAGCCCTCGTCTGCCATCTCCAGTAAGCATCTATGTAGCAATTCTTTTCCAACCGATCGAAATCGCCGCCCTGAAGATGTCCCCATTGGACCGAATAGTCCTTTTCGGTTTCGAACTATATCATAGCAGGCAAAACCGATAATCTCTTCATGATATTGGGCTATAAAAATAGGTCTCTCAATCTGCTTCATTTTTTGTTTATCAATATGCTCTATCCAGCGCTCTCCAAATTCACTTCGGATGAAGCTTTTTAATTCACTAAGATCGTCAGTATCGACCCTTCTTATGGAGTGGGTCCAACTTTTTGTATGAGCAGCCTTAAAATCATTTAAGTTAACGATTAAATCTCTAGGCACACAAGCTATTTGGATAATGCCCTGAATAATTTCCTCAGTGAGTATATGACTTAACGGAACCTCCGTGTCCAGAATACTTTGGATCACGTGACCTTCATTAATAAGAGATTGTCCAAAATGTGATTTCTTTTCGTTCGCCATATCAAGAACAATTCCAGTTCCAGTTGAGATATTAAAATGGTGAAAGGTGGAGGAACCTGAAATAGAAGCCTGTTTATGCAATTTCTCGATTAGGCTCATAAAATCTTCGCCAAGTTTCTGCCATAGATATAAATAAAGTTCCCCGCACACCCCCGTCGCTTCTTTACACGCACCAATGAATAGGTGATGAGGCTCTATGATTCTTTGACTGCTGGCTTCTTCCGCTGATTGAAAAATTCTTTCCATTCTGCTGGTTAGGCGGTAATCCTTTCTATTCATTGGCTCCTTCCCTTTCTTTAAACAAAAGCTGGTGAATTCTGTCTACCATGAATTTGGTTCAATTATGAGGTGCGTTGGAACATTCCACTTTTGGAAAGTGAACCAATTAATTGCCGAAACGAATTATTTCCTGGGAAATTTTCACGAGTTTTGCCGATATTTAACTCATCTGAGTAATTGCTTCTTTCTTGATCCTCTTCCGATATGAACGCTTAACGTCATTAAAGGCAAAATGGGAATGAGGTAAAATACCGACGTAACCTGTAATAAATAAGCAACAATGAAAGGTACACTGGCGCTGATGGCTAAACCAAAAGAGAGACTTATTTTAGTGAATAATAATCCTAATGAAATTCCACATATACTGATCGCAACTAAAGCAAGCAGTACTAAGACCGTGCCCATTCTTCCTACCACCTTTCTAAGATACGACAGAACGTTCTGAACCTAGTTCTAACATTCAAAAAACAAGACGGATAATACACTCAACCTAATACAGGCGCTTCGTATAGCTTTCTTTCAAATTTGTTTCGACCGATTCCTCCGTTACTCCCCGTATATTAGCATGAGCAGCCAACATTTTAGCGGCAGATGGGAGGTTCTCTGTTTCCGGCCAGTGCTCCGGTTCCCATAGTTTCGAGCGTTTAAAAGCTTTGGCACAATGGAGAAAGCATTCTTTAACTTCAACTCCTATACCTAACAATGGAGTTTTTCCTTGAACGGTCATCTTCTCAAGATATTCCGGATCTCTCGTTATATAAGCTGTTCCGTTTACTCGCAAGGTTTCTCCGGTCCCTGGAATGATAAAAAGCAAACCAACGGATGGCTGCGTTAAAATATTTTGTATAGAATCAAGACGTTTATTGCCTTTTCGTTCAGGGATGATCAATCTTGTAGAATCCAAAACGTGGACAAAGCCTGGCTGATCTCCACGCGGAGAAGCATCACAGTCCCCCTGTTGATTCACCGTAGAAAGCACTAAAAACGGTGAATGGTTAATAAACTTTATACAGCTTTGATCCAGGTGAGAGATGACTTTACTCTTAGCCAATTCACCTGGCTCACCCGTAACTTCGCGCAGTTCAGCTATTGAATGGACGAGATGTTTAAAAGGAGACTCGTTTTTCAAAAAAATTCACTCCCTGAGGTATTCCTATAGGATTTCCCCTGATTATATGCGTTAGTGCTAAGCTTTGAAAAAGGCTTAAGAACTTACTGATGAGCTTACAAAAGCTAAAATCGCTAGAACTGAGTACCAGCCAATCGATCCTGCACTAATAGAGAGAACCGCTACTGACCCGATTGTTGTTAAACTCTTAGGTTTGCGGCGATTTTTTACAAACACGTACCCGGAAAAGAGGAGACTCCCTAGTAGAAATATGCCAAAAAACAAAAGCCAAAACCCGTTTAGTCGTATAGAATGCAAAAACAGTGTGCTAGTTATAAAGAAGACATTAACAGCAGCAGCCAGAAGTAAGAAAAAAGCTCTCATTCGATCCTTCCTTTCTTTTGTTAGGATAGGCAGGTTTAAATTTTCCTCCAGTAAAGTTGGACTTCCTCTTCTAATACCTCTTTTACAGCTTCGATTCTTTTAACCTTTTTTAAAGTGAGAAATGAAAGTAAGATTACGAGAAGATGTGTTCCGTAATGGGGTTCCTGCTGAATGATCTTCACCTTAGTAAACAACTCCCTTCCCTAAAAATTAAGGATTCTCAAGTGGCATCTGCAATGGGTGTTACCATAGAATTTAAGGATATAAAGAATTAATAATACTAAATATTAAGTTAATTTTAACATTATTAACCAGTAGAAGCATAAATCTTTCCTTATCACTTGTATTCATCAGCATAAGTTTCCTTTTAACATCCGGTTAGTCTTTAAACGCACATAAAAAAGCACGAATTTCACTTTGGAATTCGTGCTCTGTTCATATTTATAAACCTTCTAATTACCGGAAGTACACTAATTCGCATGGTCAGGTCACGAATGAAGATTCTCAAACGTGTGTCCGGGAGAAAGTAATGAGCAAATCGCCGGCCGGATGCCTGTGTCTTCATGATTTGAGGTTTTAAATCATCTTCGTATTTATCCAGCGCCTGTTTCACGTCTTTATTTTCATGTAAGCAACGCGCAAGTACATAGGCTCCGGTCATTGCTAATGACGCTCCCTGCCCTGCCATCAGAGAAACGGCCTGGCAGGAATCCCCTACAAGGACGACTCGACCTTTACTCCAGCGAGGCATGACCACCTGGGAAACTTCGTCAAAGTAAAAATCCGACGCCTCGTCTGCTTTATCGAGCAATTCTGGTACAATCCAACCCATATGTTTGAATTGATTTTCCAGCTCATCCTTTGCTTCTTTTCCAGATAAGTGCTCTTCCTTTTTTGATGCTTTATATAAAAAGAACGTCGCTGACCGATCTCCTCTGATCGGATAGACGGAAGCCTGGAGACCAGGGGATGATAAGGAATAAAAAGCATTACTTAACTGGTTTTCCATAGTGGAGTTATGAATAATATAGGCAGCTGTATAATAGCCCAAGTGCTTGATATAGTTGTGATGGTCGCCAAACATTAGAGAACGTACTTGAGACCGAACACCATCAGCTCCCACTACTATATCTGCCGCTTCCCGACTCCCATCAGATAACGTTACATGCACTTGTTCATCATCCTGTTGAATATCCTCGGTGGTTACTCCAAACCTGAAATCTACGCGTTCCCTTACCAGTTCATATAATACCTGTTCCAAATCACCTCTCAGAAAGTTAAAATGCCGCCCATTAAATAAATGTCTGAGAGAAGGATAAGGGAGCTCGAATTTATGCTTGCCTTTTCTGTTCAGGAATTTTAAAGCTGAAATTGGATAATGAATGCGTTGCAACGAATCGAGAATACCCATTTTTTCTGCCACATCATAGCCCGGCCCAAAGAAATCCAACATATAGCCTTCTGTCCTTAATTCTGGAGCCTTTTCTATGACCTGCACTTCATTTCCGTTCTGATTCATCCAATAGGCAAGAGTCAACCCAGCTATGCCCCCGCCCACGATAAGTACTTTCATCGCTCAAGCCTCCAGGTTAAATAGGTAGTGAATATCTAAAAACTGTTCTTTTTCCTTGGAAAAATAGGGCCAAGGATCTAAAACAAGTTTAACAGATCCTTAAATTCCTTTATGCTCCAGTCCCATTTCTCTACATTTCCAAATCCATATGCTGCAAATACAAAAGGAATTCCAGCATGATCAGAAGCCCGTTCATCCCCCTGAGTATCTCCTACGTAGACAGGTGCCCTTAATTCATTTCTTTCCATCAAAAATTTAATGTTTTCACCTTTGGACAGACCTGTTCTTCCTGGGTGCTCGTAATCGGAAAAATATTTCTCAAGTTTATAATAGTCGTAGAATGATTCGATATAGCCGTCCTGACAGTTACTTACAATAAATAGACGGTAATTTACCGAGAGTCTTTCCAAAACCTCTTCAACATGAGGAAAAAGATTTCCTCCCTGTTTACGGATAAACTTCTGTTCGGCCTCAAAGCAGCGCGTTAGTATATGGTCTCTCTTCTCTTCATTTAAGTCTGAAAATAACTTCTCTTTAATTTCATCGGTTTGAAGACCCATAACGCCCTCAAAGTCTTCCCTTGTCAGCTGCTTAACCTCTGGATAATCCTTTAATTGCTCGTTCCAGGCTTCGACCACGGTGTCAATTGGATCCCAAAGTGTCCCGTCTAAATCAAAAATAATACTATCCATGTGTTCACTCCTTCCCTACTTCCAATATGAAAGAAATTTTCCATATTTTCAATAATATTAGTTTATTAACCCACTTCTCTATATAAGAAACACTTGCCTGTTATCTATCCACCCTTTGAACATGAAGCCTCACTTATGTTCAAAGGGTGGCTTTACTCAAAGAAGAGCTCATTCGCATTGTGCAAATGAGCTCTTCTTTAAGTATATATCCTGCGTGCGTTTCTACATTTACTTCACCGGAATCCAGATTTCTGAATAATAGTCCTCGCTGAAAGGGTCTCCCTCCGAATAGACTTCTAAGTCCGGGGTGCCGGCATGTTCATAGCCGCTGGATGGAAACCATTCGGAATATATCTGCTTCCATACGTTCTGGATGGACAAGGGCATAGGACCGTGCACCTCGAATACCGCCCATTTAGAAGCAGGCAGCTCAAGTTTTGAAAAGTTCTCAGGCAGCTCTCCGTCATGAGCGGAAGCGATCCAATAGTCCATCATATTGGCTTTCAAATGACTTTTATCTACACATACACCGAGAAGCCCTTGAATCCCTCCATCATTTAATTTGATTAACTGCTCCGAAGTCCCATCTTCATTTACCTTTTCCCACAGCTGAGGAATAACACGCTGATTCTCTCCATTTTCACAGGATAGCTCTACCCTCATACCCACTACTTGAATAGGCCCGTTTTCTACCATGTGGTATAGCATAGGTTCTGCTCCTTTCACATTCACCTGAATTACCAGGCGGTTATAGGATTGCATCTTTCCCTTAAAACCCTTCGCTTCTCTAGGTGTAATTCCATGTTGTTTTTTGAAGGCTTTAGCGAAAGACTCAGGAGTCTCATATCCATATTTCAAGGCTGCATCGATCACTTTGAGATTGGATTTGGATAGTTCATGAGCGGCAAGCGTGAACCTTCTTCTTCTGAGATACTCGGCCACTGGAATATCCGTTAACAAAGTAAACATGCGTTGAAAATGAAAGACAGAAGTATTGGCCTGCGAAGCGATTTCTTCAATCGAAATATCTTCAAGTATGTGCTTTTCCATATAATCGATCGACCTTTGCATGGACTCAACTAACGCCATATGAATCACTCCCTGTGCCTATAGTAACCTTCTCTGGTGATGAAATCCTGTCCATTTCTGCTTGAGTGGAACAGGACTTGGAAGAGTTTTCTTTTATTATACCACCGCCTGTCTTTCCCACCCCTGAACGGGAAAGTGGCTCGTTAAAAAACTGGAATGTGATTTAAACCGTGGTATCTGAGCAGAAGCAATTTGGAGTTAGAATTTCAGCGCAAGTGACCAATTCAACCTATAGAGAACTTCCTGCTCGCAGGAGTTCTCTATGTTTTTTCTAAACGTACAGCAGGTGGATGGTTTTTAGTAAAAGGAACATAATAAAAAGGAACCTGAACAACGCTATCTACTGAGGTTGTTAAAGGTTCACCTTTATAGCTGGGTAAGAGCTGTACGCTCTGCCCTTTTTTAATGCAGCGTCCGAATAATTAGAAGAAGGATCTTGATCAGGCACAAAGAAGTGGGAAAGGAAAGGTTATTCTATGTTAGATCGAATTTTTATTTTATTAGCGGGGACGTTGATTTGCCTGGCTAATTTTACTAATATTTCCAGTTCCCAGTCAGACAATTATCCTCTACAAACCGAATTTCCTAACCATATGCTCTATCAGGGTCAGATTCAGGATAAAGTTATTGCTCTTACATTTGACGATGGTCCAGATCAGAAGTACACGCCTGAAATATTGGATATATTAGACAAACATCAGATAAAAGCGACTTTCTTTTTAATGGGATCACGTGTAGCTAAACACCCCGATGTTGCAAAACGTATGGTGAATGAAGGGCATGTGATTGGGAATCACACATACTGGCATCCAAACCTTGCTGAAGCAGACATTCATCAAATGGAATGGGAAATTAATCAAACCAATAATCAAATTTATCAAGCTACCGGGCAAACCACTCAATGGTTTAGAGCTCCCTATGGTGCTTTAAACGAGCAGCAGGTGTTGGGTCTCGGATTCATGGGGTACAAGGGAATTGGCTGGTCTATCGATACGGAAGATTGGAAAGGGCCGGGGCAATCAGTTATAACGGACCAAGTCATCAACAATGTGCACCCTGGCGCGATTATTTTAATGCATAATGCTGGCCACTGGACGCAGGATTTAAGTGGTACTGTAGATGCTCTCGATGAACTGATCCCGATGTTAAAAAGCCATGGATACCGATTCGTTACGGTTCCTGAAATGTGGCAGCTGAATCATCATGGTCAACCGTCTTCCCATCATGCAGATGAAAAATTATCGAATGAGGAACGTGGTTATAGTGATAAGTAATCTTTAAGCCATGTAGATATCTTTATAATCCTTAATTATTGAAATTTCTTTATTTAGCGTCTCTTTCATTTTCTTGCCACACTTTTCACTGCAGAGAGCAAACATTGCGTCGGCTCCCTCCTTTTTGGCTTCAGAGTCTTTAGATGTGACAATCATAGGGACCCTAGTATTACGAGTGTCTAACCATATTTGAGTAATGGTTCCTTCTTTATCCGAGTAATCTACGCCCTCATGAAATTTAGCGCTTAAACCAAATACCTCTTTATTTTCTTTAATCTTCTTCATACACCAGGAACATCTCAACATAGAATCACGTCCTTACCTATAATAGATTTTTAATCTAAGGGAATCACGTAGGAAGATTTTATATAATCCAACTAGGAAGACTGAATTTCCAGCTGCCTTTTCCTATAATTATAGACGAAACTTCGGGATAAACAACCACTTATTTCCGCTCCTCATAAAGAAGTTTAATGTCCACAATGGCAACTTTTCTCTCCCCCTTTTCTATCACTTCCTTATTCAATCATTTGAATCTGGATAACGGGAGGAGCTCGATTAAACAGCATTAAAAAACCTTGGTAATCAAGGTTTTTAAAGGTCTATCTTTTTAACTGAAAAATCCATAATAAATCACACCTGCCAGCGCGAATAAAGGAATAACAAAAAGTAAGCTTCTTTTCAAAGCATTGAAGTAGGAACGGCTGTCTTTGCCCCTGTCTTCTACAGTTGCTATCTCCATAGCGAGCCAAATAATGGTCAAAATAGCTAAACCAATCCCGATTAGACCATTCAAACCGCACACCTCTCTTGTCCTAATGAAGTATTTTCCATTAATAAGTGCCTGCTAAGATACTCTCAATTTCATTCAAGCTTGTCATTAACGTTATTACTGGGAAGATCATAATTAGTAGTACAGCGAATAATACTCCCTTCTTTTGTTTTCCTTTGTACAATTCTTTGATAATCAACACAGGGACTGCAAAGATTGATGCGAAAAATAAGAAGTAATCCTCCTTCAGTTGACCCACCCGCTCTACCAGCATGTCGATGTGCCAATCGTTGTCCTGTTCTGGATTAAAGTTTATGTTCTCTGCTTTCAATCCCAAAATATTATGAGATTGAACGAGGACGGCTCCTTCCTTCTTCTCGATAACTTCATATCCGAGCGGCGAATAACCAATCTGATAAGCCACCACGTAGGAAAGGACGAAGGCTGTCATTACAAAAGCTGTGTAAAGGAGAAATCTTCTGATTTTATTTAATTTCTCTTCGCTCATGGTCCGCCTCCTCATTCATAAGCTTATTTCTTTATAATTGGAATTCCTAACATATAAATTCCTGAAGCTAAAGACACTATTAATAAACGATTCGTAATATAAAAGGTTATTTTAATAGACTCCTAGTATCTTTCCAGCCATATACCACTTCATTCAAAGTTCTTCCAGATACTTTAATCTCGACAGTATCTACTCTTTCCGCTCTTAGTTTTTCATAGAAGAACCGGTTAGGGTTATCCTCTAATACCAAAACAAGCATAGAACGAATATTCAGGGTGTTTAACTCCTGAATAATTGGCTCTAGCAGCCGTTTTCCTAATCCTTTTCTTTGATCCTCTTTTAATAGGTACAATGCATAAAGTTCACCTTCATAATCCGGGTAGTTCCCCGACCTTTCCTGACCGCCATGAGAGAATCCTATGATTTTTCGTTCGTGATTTTCGGCCACATAAACAGTCTGTTTTGTAATGATTTTTTTCCACTTTTGAGTCCGGCTCTCATAGGTCATGCTTGATAGATATTCTTCAGGAATTATATTTTTGTAAGTGGAGAGCCAGCTATCGACTTGAACTCTTGCCACGCCCTGTGCATCCGCTTCAGCTGCCCTTCTTACTTTCATCCTTATCATTCCTCTTTTAAAAATTGGTTTTGCTAAAGTTTATTGGTGGTTTTTCATAAGAGGCTTCTTACACAATAGGGCCGTTTAGTGTAAGACACGAATTCGAGATATTCTGGGGCCGTTGCTAATAAAGAGAGGGGCTGGCTACGGAAACAACTCGCTTTCCTACGGGGGAACTGGCAAGCCTCCTCGGTCGCTTCACTCCCTGTGGGGTCTCGCCTAGCTCCTTCTCCCGTGGGAGTCTCGTCGTTTCCTTCGCCAGCCTATGTTTGAAAAACGAACGGACCCTTTTATAAGCGTTAGAAGGTGCTTCGCCCTCTCAAACGCTTATATAGCGGGAATTATCCACTGCATACGCTCATTGTTAGAAGTTTATCTCCATCATATACCGGGCGTTACGAACAAGATTTCGAGCTCCATATATCGCAAGGTACGGAGGGGGACGATGCAGACTCCTGTGGGATGAACATGATCGGTAAGCTCCCGCAGGGCTGTTAAGCCCGAGGAAGCTTACCACAAGGGATGTGCGGCTAAGATCGCCACCTGTGGCAACGTCGAACGACCCTGCGTCGTGCAGGGCCGGAAGCGAAATCGTCCCCCGGAGGACCTAATTCTCACAAAAGTCTCAAAACTGAGTCTTACAGTATCGGGAGCTTACCCTTAAGATCAACACGGAAGTTTAACAGAGCCTAAAATTTAAGGTTATTTACCAATTATTTCAAAATTATATGTTGAACTCAACTTTCTTGTAATTTAAAGGCGTGAGTCCGTGTTGGGATTACGCCATAGTGCAGTTCATATTCACTTTTCTTACTTCTTATAAAGAAGTTTTAACCTTTCACATACCACCGGAATTTTATAATGAAATTCTTTATTTATCTCTTCCAGTTTTTTCGGAAGAAAGTCTCGTGAACGTCCCGCCAATACCTTAATGTGCGGTCTCCCTCCCCTTCCAAGAAGGCATGTTCTTCCGCAACTACATCAAATGGAACAACCTTTACGGCAATGGTTTCCATGATGGCCACTGCTTCTCCATCGCCATTAAGAATAATATTGGGCAGCCCCTTGGGCGGTAAGGCTTTGTTTTCCCATTCATATATTGTATAGTTCGACGATGTGGCTGTTTTTTACCTTCTACAACTAAATCGGCCAGTTGATTAGCCATTTCATTGGAATCACCAAAAGCCCAGGCTTCGTAATCGTCTGGTACATGGGGATTTAAACGAGGATACTCTTCCCACATTTGAGTGATAGAACCTTTCGCCATTGAAAAGCAACCCTCCTTAGTACTTTCTTGAATAACTCACATTGCTTTGCGATCTACCTATTATTTACTAGTTGAGAACGTTAAAGACGGATACTCTTTATCTTTTCAGTCAATAACTGCACAAGAAAGTCATAGCCTTCTTCGCCAAAATGAAGACCATCATCCTTTATACCGCGCAATTTATCCGGATAATCTTCTAACGAAATCATCTGATGATAGAAATCTATGAAATGGCATCCTGTATCTTCAGCCACTTGTTTGGCTGCGAAGGCGTACTGATATAAGACGGCATTTGTTCTTGCCATTTGTACCTTTTCATCTACAGGAGCGGGTGAAATTAGGATCGTTCTTTCAGGGCTAATCCGCTCCACAATTTTAAACAGATTCTTTTTGTAAAGTTCTATAGGCACCGTTTTATGAAAAGCAGCGTCATTCGCACCGAAAAAGACGGTGACTCCATCTGGTTCATGTACCATCACGTCCCGCTCCATTCTTGATAAACCGTCCACAGTGTTATCGCCTGATACACCTGCATTGATAACTTCATACTGATTGAATTGCTTGGCGAGTTTCGTGGTAAGCATAGGTTGATCAAAACCTTCGTTCCTCGCTGTCAGACTGTCTCCAAAACACACCAGTTTTTTCATAAACTCCCTCCTTGTCCTGTAAGCTATAGGCAGCGTTGATACATGAACATCCGATCTAATGATTTTATTAATAACGGGCTCCTTTTACTTACAAGGTTTGCACGAACATTCCGTTTCTTTCACGCTCGTTCCAGAATAACGGTCATGCGGCATGAGGGTACCGACTTCTAATTCAAATCCTTTCCGGTCTCTCAAATAGTCCAAACCGCTTATGAAATCACGATAAGCCATTCGCTTCACAATTTGCTTGGACGTCGGCCTTCCTCCTGCTTCATTCTCAAGCTTTAATCCCAGGGCTTGATACCCAATGGTCGAGCCGCAAGTTTTTAACTGGGCATACTCCAGAGACCACATAACCATAGTTGGTGTAATTAAAGCATGGACCGCTTCATTTTTCACTTTCTTCCGAAGCAGCTTTTCTACACTAAAGGTTACGACTGTTGAGAGCGCAAAGTCTATCGCGAACGCAGCGGCTCTCTTTTTTGTCACTCTTTGCATGTCTTGTTCCTCCTCAAATTTTAATGGACACTTTGTACTAACCATTCCGAGTTAGAAAAAGTTTCATACCGGAATCCTCAAAATTCAATCCATAGATTCAAACCCAAAACTTTCCACCTCAGGTCATCCATATTATGGATAATCATTTCATTCATTGATGTGCTGCTGAAACCAGTGGTCTGTTTTGTCGGTGTACTCCACGATATATCTGTTCAGACCATGCTCTCCGTCCTCATATTCCACATATTCATAATCGGCATTTTCTCGCGAGAGCTTGCGGTTTAATTCTCTTGCCTGTCCAACGGGCACTCTCCAATCGTTTTCTCCATGCATAATCAGAAGAGGCACATCAAGCTTCTCCGGCCAGTACACAGCGGAACGTTTTTCAAAAGCCTCCCTATTTTCCTCTGGATCCCCAACGAGTTCGTCTAACATTCCCCGCACGACAATTCTTTCCTCATAAAAGTTAAATAGATCCGTAATCCCTCCTACGACGGCAGCCGCTTTAATATCTACTCCTTCTTTTATAGCCAGAAATGTCATCATTCCTCCTCTGGATAATCCAAGCATAACCTTATTCTCTCCATCAACATTTGGGAGTTCTTCAGCTGCCTTAGCGAGATTCAGGACATCATTCACATCCGCTCCTCCGAACTCTTCCTTGCCTTCCCCGCCATCATTTCCACGATATTGGGAAGCTAGCACTACATACCCTTTCTTCGCCCAGAATGATAAGTATGTAGAAAGTATCTTCTCATCAATCTTTCCATATTCCTGATTCCCGCCCCGGTTAAAGATCAATAGAGGAAGTTCTTTTTCTATCTCTTTGGGTCTGACCATAAACCCTGTGACTTCAAGTCCATCACTTAAATAGGTAATCCTGTAGGTTTCTGTAGCTTCAGAATGCTTAGTGTCTGGAACCTCAATCTTTTCCTTACTTAAAATGATATCTTGGCTGTCTGCTTCACATCCGACAAGCAGTAAGATAAAAAAGATAAATAACAGCTTCTTCATTTTACTCCCCCTCACTTAGAAGAACCCTTCTTAAATAGATACGAAACCATACAAAAATCGTTTCATCTAATAGGGACTTTCTTTAAGTTCATCATTCATTCAATAAATATTTATCGATTATCAATAAAATTTTGTTGCTTTATAAGCGTCTCTGTCTTATACTGGGTTACAGAAAACCAATACATATTCTTACATAAGGGGAAATTACTATGAATTTAAATCTGTTTTACAAGCTCGGCTCGATCCTGTGTATAACTCTTTTTTATTTCGTATCACTGATCGGTCTGTTTGCAATAGCTAGCCATATCGGTTACCTGTACTTCCCAAACAGCGCTTTTACGAATTCTCTGGGTTCCTTCGACCCCATTTACTCTTACTTAGTCTTGAATTTCGAAGACAAACCCGCTCTTTATGAGAAAACGTCCTTTCTCCAGTTATCTATCTTGAGTGAATTAACGACGCTTCTCTTTGCTGCTGTATTCCTATGGTTAATGTATAAGTTTTTAAATACAGTCTATCAGGAAGGCCTGTTCACTTATAAAAATGTATCCATTCTGACACGATTAGGCCTTACCATTGGCATTTTAGGTACAGGGTTTACCTATACAAGCGAGTTGCTTACCTCAAAAGCCGTAGATGAATTAGAGATAACGAATGCCTCTGTCCAATATTCCAGCTGGTTTTTCATAGATACCCTTATTGGAGGCATCATCCTGATCATTATTGCAAGTGCTTTAAAAACGGCCGTTCATGCCGTTGAAGAAAACAAACAAACCATTTAAGGCGGTTTAATATGATACGAATTAATCTGGATGTCGTCATGGCTCAAAGAAAAATTTCACTCAATAAATTATCGGAGTTAGTAGGGGTTACGCCTGCCAATTTATCCATCTTAAAGAATGAAAAAGGGAAAGCCGTCCGCTTTTCCACTCTGGACGCTTTGTGTAAAGCACTGGACTGTCAGCCCGGCGACTTAATGGAGTATATAGATGATGAACCAAACGATAAAACTGATCAATCCATGGAAGAGTAGGTGGGGGTTCTATGAAATTGGCTTGGCCTGTAACAAAAAGAAAAAGAATAAATGATTATATTGAATCCCACAAAAATAGTGTGTTTGAGTTCAGTCTTCTCTTAGTAGGAAATGCATCGGCCGCTGAAGAAATTTCCACAAGTGCTTTTCTTCAAGTCTGCCAACAAAGGGGGGATCACCGAACTCTTCACCAAAGTCATCTCCCTCTGTACGTAAAAGTTGTGCATCTTGCTGAGGGGTATATGAAACATGGAAAACAGGCAGAGCCATACCTAAAAGATGGGCATGCAGATACCAAAGATATACCGTTATTTAAAGAACGTGAGTTGTTATATGAGGCATTGATGGACTTACCGATGAGAGATCGAGTCATACTCGTGTTAAAGCATACTTGCTCGCTTTCGACAGAGGATGTGCAGGAAGTATTAAATGCTGCATACGAACAGATCTAATGAGTGTAATTCATTAGAGAAGAGTGGAGTCATCAAAAAAGGTGATTATTTTATGAAATAACCACCTTTTTCGCTCCCTGCAATATAATTAGATAATCAACTTCCGATCTCTTTCTTCCTCTGGTCTGCTTGTTTCTGAGCGAAGGAAGTCCAGATCATACTCGGAACCCCTGCCACCATACTCACTAGTAAACTCCACATTATATAACGCCATTCACCGGTAAAAAGTGATACGCCAAGAAAAAAGATCAGCTGTCCCACTAAAGCAAACCACGAAGCAATCCAGGCATATGTTAAATTTTCTTTCATCCCGCTCCTCCTTCTTTTCAAGCGTGTAAAAGTACATATTTTTCTAATTGACTTGCCCCTATTGTGGTATCAAACTTATTCTGTCTGGTAAGCCGCTATCTTCGATTTGACGAATTGCCGAAATCTTACCTTGGTCGTTCGTATTAACCCTTCCAGTAACATTTCCTGTCCCTGACTCTCCGCCTTTCCTCCATTCCACTTCAACTTCGAAGCGATATACATCTTTTTCTAAATCATCTACTTTTTCAATTTGAACCTCTTTCGCTTCTATTTGATAGTCGTTTCCATGAGCGCTTGGCAGCCACATCAGTACATAATTTTGAGTAATAAACGTTTCAAAGTTGTCTTCTTGAAAGAGAGACTTATAATTTTCATCTACATAAGTAGTTAACGATTTTCCGTTTCCATCGAGCGACCTTTTTAATTCATCACTCGGTCCACTAAGCTCCTTTTCCAGGAAAATGCGGACGGTCTCTGCGCCTTTCTTGTCACCTTCGGAAGGGGAGTTTTCACGGGTCTGTTCCCCATCAGTATTTGAACTGTCTACACTCTCTTGTGAAGAGACAGTCGTCTGCTTTTCATCGCTTGATTCAGAATTTGAGCAGCCCGCCACTAAAAATAGGGCACACGCAAACAGGAAAGATTTCAAAAATATAGTCTTAAAAATAATAAATTCCTCCTACTGTCTATCTTTTTCATTATACGATATTTACAATAATAGGTTTCATTTCCATTTAAAAGGAATAAATTCCAATCCAACAAATCCCCCCTTAACGCTCAGCATAATTTTTCAGCAATATTAATATTGACATTGTGTATATAATATATATACAATATATACAAAGTTCAGAATGTAGCGAGGTAACCATGAGTATAAATATCAATATTTCAAATTCTTCTCAGGAACCAATTTATTCGCAAATAAAAAATCAAATAAAGCAAAGCATTTTGCGTAACGACATGGAGGCGGGAGAAGCCCTGCCATCTATGCGCCGCCTGGCTCAGGACCTCCGTATCAGTGTGATAACGACCAAACGTGCCTATGAGGAACTGGAATCGGAGGGCTTTATCACTTCATTTGTAGGAAAAGGATCTTTCGTAGCTGGGCAGAATCAGGATCTGATTAAGGAAAAGCGAATAAAAGAAGTGGAAGTAAGGATGGGAGAAATTGTAAATGAGAGCAAGAACTTGAATATTTCCCTGCAGCAACTCCATGATCTTGTCACGATGCTTTATGAGGAGGAAGAGTAGTGGAAGACACCATAACACTGAGTCACGTAAGCAAAGCATATAAAGAATTTGCGTTAAAAGACGTCTCCTTTTCAGTAAAAAAAGGCTTTATTACAGGATTTATCGGCCCGAATGGATCTGGCAAAACGACAACCATTAAATGCATGCTCGACCTCCTCCAACCGGATTCAGGGACAATACAAGTGTTTGGAAAAGATTACGCCAGGCACATGAAAGAATTAAAACAGCGAATCGGTTTTGTTTATGCAGAACATCAAATGTATGAACATGTAACCATTGAGAAAATGAAGCGAATTATCTCACCTTTTTACAAGAATTGGGATGACGAGGTATTTCACCATTATATGAAACGACTTGGACTTCCTTGGAAGCTTAAGATTGGGCAATTGTCGAAGGGAATGGCCACGAAGCTGTCCATTGCCATTGCATTATCCCATCACGCTGAACTAATCATTTTAGATGAGCCCACCTCAGGACTGGACCCTGTAAGCCGCAGAGATATACTGGATATCCTTTCAGAAGTAGTACAGGACGGCAGAAAGTCTGTCTTCTTCTCCACTCATATCACAACGGACCTGGAACAAATCGCGGACTACATTACATTTATACATAATGGAAAAATTGTCTTCAGTGAAGATAAGGAGACGCTGATGGAGCAGTATCATATGGTTCGCGGCCCCAACGAACTGCTGGACAGAGACATCCGTCAGCTCTTTATTAACATACGTGAAACGACCGTTGGATTTGAAGGACTAACACAAAAAGGCGAACCGGCAAGACGCTTAATGAAGGATTATGCGGTTATTGAACCCGCTACTCTGGAGGAAATTATGGTTTATACCGTGCAAGAATTTACGAATAAGGAGGCCTATCAAAGTGACAACTCTATTAGAAGTTGAAAAACTAAGAAAAACCTATACTGATTCTGATTTTGGACTGCACGATGTTACGTTTTCGATTCCTTATGGTTCCATTTGCGGCTTTATCGGAGGCAATGGTGCTGGGAAGTCGACAACGATGAATGCGATTTTAGGAACACGCCCTAAGGACAGCGGGACCATTAAATTTTGTGGAAAAGAACTAACCAATCGTGACGTACATATGAAGGATGAGATTGGTGTTGTGTTTGATACTGTTAAGCTGCCGGATGTTACAGTCGAAAAGATTGAAAAAGTGTTCCAAAACATTTACACCCGTTGGGATCAGGGCAAGTTCTATCATTACGTGGATTTCTTTTCCCTTCCTAGAAAAAAGAGCATCGGTCACTTTTCACGCGGTATGTCTATGAAACTATCTATGTGTGTCGCTTTGAGTCATGATGCCAAGTTGTTACTCCTGGATGAGGCAACAGCAGGTCTTGATCCTGAAGGAAGAAACGATATGCTGGAAGTCTTGAGAGACTTTGTAGCTGATCAGCAGCGAAGCATCCTGCTTTCATCTCATATTACAAGCGATATTGAAAAAGTCGCAGACCGGCTAATTTTTATGAAAGAGGGAAAGGTTTTGCTCAGTGTAGATAAAGAGGACCTTTTTCAACGTTATGCGATTATCCAATGCGATCCAGCTCAATTTGAGCATGTTCAAAAGGAATCTGCCGCTTTCCTTAAAAACGGGGATAAACTTGAAGCCCTTGTATCAAAGACACAGCATATCGCTTCTGCTATGAAGGATAAACCCTTTTCCATAGATGACATTGCACTGCTCTTAATGAAGGGGGAAAAAGAATGAAAGGATTATTGTTAAATCAATATTATACCGTAGAAAAGACGATTATAAATTACATTCCTCTTGCCCTCTTGCTAACCACGATCCTGATTTTTTTCGACAACTCTAAAGTTCAACGTCTGGCAGCCTTTCTGCCCATAATTTTAATGGCATCCTCTTCACTTGAAGTCCTGAAACGCGAAGCCAAATCAGGGTGGAATCAATATGTATTAACTCTGCCGGTTAAGCGACAAAATGTGGTGCAAAGCCATTATATCTTCTTCATCCTGCTCACGATCACGGGCTTGTTGATCGCTTGTATCGGTTATGCCCTTGCTCTATTTATAGGAGGGCAGCCGCCAGGAAACGCATATGGGCATTCGTTAATGAGTATCATCGGGATAACCTTCACCATGGGTTTTACCGCTTACCCTTTAACCTACGCTCTGGGCACGGAAAAAGCAGAATTGGTGGCAGGCATTAGTGCAGGTGCAGGGCTGGGATTGTATTTCTTAAGCGCTTCCCTATTTGAATTCTTAATTATGCCTATTCAGGCATTCCAGGGATTTAATTCGGACCTTCTCTTTTCGCTGAGCTTTATGGTCATTACATTGCTATTGTTCGTTCTCTCCTATATGATTTCTATCCAAATTTATAAACGGAAAGAGTTTTAATAAGTTAACCAATGCGAGATTCACTCCTTTCCTGGTTTTATGGTTAGAATCTAAAAGATTTTGCGAGGATATTACGACAAAAAAGAACCACCAATTTCTAGGGACGGATATTTAACTAAACATACAAACTAAACCCACGAAGCTCCATGAACTAATTAGCTTTAATATATAGACTACCCTGAAAATAACTACCGCTTTAAGGCCGCACTAAATAAAGGGGATCTTCTTGCTTTTTAAAAAATCCCTGAATCCCTTTGTTATTTATTTCAACACTTATCTTTGTATTTACGTCATCATTTATCTAAGCCGACTGTGGCGATAAGTCGACTACAAAACCTAAGCGCTGAAGACTCTTAATGGCTTTCTGTTTTTTTGCTTCTAATGCTTGTTGATTATACTGGTTTGCCCCTCGTTCTTTGTACATTTCTCTTTTCGTTAATAGGTGATAAACAATCACAAGTAATCTCCGGGCAATGGCTACTCTCGCCTTTTTAGGTCCGCGGCGGGATTTAAGTCTTTGGTATTTGGCATGCAAATACGTACCTTTTTTACGAGTGGCACTCGTAGCTGCTTCTACTAAAGCGTGACGAAGATATTTATTTCCATCTCGTGTACGTGTATTTCGTTTTTTACCTGCGCTTTCGTTTTGTCCTGGGGCCATACCGGCCCATGAAGTTAGGCGGTCTGCGCCTCCATATCGCCCCATGTCCGATCCTAGTTCTGCCATCAGATGTTGGGCGGTTGATCGCCCGATTCCAGGGATGGAATCTAAAAGAGCGATATCTTCTTCAAAAGGGGCCATGCGGGTGTCAATTTCTTGAGAAAGATCTTCGATCTGTTTTTCCAAGAATTCAATATGGTCTAGTTGTGTTTTAAGCATCTTACGCTGGTGCGGACCTACTAGGCCTTCCAAAGAACGTTCTAAGAGAGGGATCTTCTTACGGAGGTTTCCTTTTGAATGTTGAGCCAGTACTTTTGCATTGGTATTTCCACTAATGAGATCGCGAAGGATCAGCCGTCCCGAAACTCCTAACACATCGGTAGCTACAGCCCCCATTTTAATATTGGCCCCTTCCAATACTTTTTGGATTCGGTTGGCTTCCCTGGATCTCTCATCAATTAGACTGCGACGGTATCTTACGAGCTCTCGTAATTCCCGCTGTTCTCGATTTGGGATAAAGCTCGGCTTCAGTAACCCATGTTTCAATAGCTCGGCAATCCATTCTGCATCCTTAACGTCGGTTTTTCTTCCTGGAACTTGTTTAATATGTTGGGCATTCACGACATAAACCGATAAATTCGCTTCCAGTTCTAACAGATTATAAATGGGCTTCCAGTAGACACCTGTACTTTCCATCGCCACATGGGTACAGCCATTCTCCCGGATCCAATCAGACAGGGCAAGCAAGTCATCTCTCATGGTGCCGAAGGTACGAAGTTCCTTCTGATCAGAAAGCAAAAGACATGCAGTGATACTCTTCTTGTGCACATCCATCCCACATACACGATCACTTATTATGTGCATAAGGGCCCGCCTCCTTTTGGAAAGTTACAGCCAGCTACTCCTTTCGGAAACGTTACGTGTAATCTACCCTACGTGCTTCTCCGAAGAGAGCGACAATCCATGGTACACTTGCTTCCGAAGATCCGTCTCTGTTACGAGTTCTAAGACATCACGCCTTCTCGACCTTTGGTAGAAGTCGCTGACTGTACTCTTCTAATACCCGTTTGGAAGCCATTTTCATATGTCATGGTGCGAAAAAATTAGCATGAACGTCTCTGTTAAACTTCCGTGTTGATTTAAAAGTAAAGCTCCCGATACTGGAAGACTCAATTTCGAGATATCTAGTGAGGGAGTTAGGTCCTGCGGGGAACGACTCGCTTTCCGTGGGCATGTGCTGAGCCTCCTCAAGCTATGTAATGACCCCCAAATGTTGGACACCTCACGAAACCTAGGAGGGATCCACCATATGTCCAAACTTACTTCCCAAGAAAAACACTTGGCCGTACACCGTTATCTCACGGAAAATGTCAGTTTCCGAGACTTAGAAAAACAATTGGGAGTTGATAATTCTTCGATCCGTTATTGGGTGAAATTAACCGAATATCATGGAGAAGAAGCCTTCGACTTCCCCTATACAAACTATTCTGCTGCCTTTAAACTGAAAGTAATTCAATGTATAGAGGAAGAAGACTATTCGATTCGAGATGCTTCAGCTATGTTCCACATCCCCCACTTTTCTATGGTGCGCCGATGGCGCAAGAAGTGGCTGGAAGGTGGAAGAGAAGCCCTTGAATCCACGAGAAAGGGGCCAACCCAAATGACGTCTCATAAGAAGACACAAGATTCTATGGATTCGTTTGAAGCCTTAAAGAAAGAGAATGAGCGCTTACGAATGGAAAATGAATATTTAAAAAAGTTGAAGACCTTAGCTCAAAAAAAGCAATTATCTCAAAAGAAGAAAAAGCGCAAATAATCGACGAGTTAAGGGTTCGATTTCCTGTTAAACAACTGACTGAAATAGCTGATATCCCGCGAAGCACTTATTATCATTGGAAAGAAAAGCAACACGAACCAGAAAAGGACCAATCATGGAAGGAGCTTATCACCTCCATTTTTCATGAACATAAGGGCCGTTATGGCTATCGCCGAATTGAAAATGAGCTTCGTAATTGCGGTCATGAAGTGAACCATAAAAAAGTCTATCGTCTTATGAGAGAGCTAGGGCTACAGTCTACGGTGAAAGTGAAGAAATATAGTTCTCACAAAGGAAAAGTTGGAGAAACAGCTCCAAATATTTTAGATCGAAATTTCAAGGCAGATCAACCGAACCAGAAATGGGCTACAGACATTACGGAGTTTAAGCTGTTTGGCCAAAAGCTTTATGTTTCCCCTGTCTTAGATCTATTCAACGGAGAAATCATCACATACACCATTGGTTATAAACCCACCTATTCCTTGGTAGATGACATGTTAGACCAAGCCTTTGAACACCTTCATCCATCGGATGAACTGTATATGCACTCCGACCAGGGATGGCATTACCAAATGGCTCCCTATCGAAAGAAATTGAAAGACCATGAAGTAACCCAAAGCATGTCCAGAAAAGGGAATTGTCATGATAACGCCGTTATGGAAAACTTTTTCGGTATCATGAAGTCGGAATTTCTTTATTTAGATGAATTTGAAAGTCTGGATCATTTCAAACAAAAGTTAGAGGAATACATCCATTACTATAACCATAAACGCATCAAATCAAAGCTCAGAATGAGCCCCGTTTCTTATCGAACCCAGTTTCAAGAACCGGCGTAATAAGTTAACGGAACGTGTCCAATTTTAGGGGGTCAGTTCAGCTAAAGCTTTCCGGGGTCTCACCGATCATGGTTATCCCACAGGAGTCTCCCCGTTCCCCTCCGGACCTGGCCGAATCAGAAACTCGAAACGGCTTCATCCTTCACCCGATTGAGAAGAAATAATCACATGGGCGTATATACTTTTTCAGTTTGAAACTGTGCGGGATCGCCTGTTATATAAGCAGTCAGGCGGGATAAGGAGGATAGAATACTCTCTTTTCAGAGGGTCCGTTATTCTCCCGTGGCTGGGTTGGTGGGGAAATGGCGAGACTCCCATGGGAGAAGGAACTAGGTGAGATCCCGCAGGGAGTGAAACGAGCGAGGAAGCTCACCGTTCCCCCATAGGAAAGCGAGTTATTTCCCCACCAACCCTATACCCTTTAAGTAACGGACCACGATTTATCTCGAAACTGAGTCTTCAAGTATCCGGCCCTATTGTGTAAAAAGCCGCTTATGAAAAAGCAACAATAAACTTTAACAGAGCCAAAATATAAGAAAACATTGAACCATAATAAGAAGCTTTTATTTTTTAAACGTAATATCCCTCCCTGATCGTCCATGATAAAACATAGATTTCAGCCCCTAAACATAGGTCGAGCACATTGAGCACACCTATATACGTTTATACAACTCCTTCCAGGGAACAGTATTGTACAATAATAAAAAGGAGGATTTTTACAATGGCTGAAAAAGATCCAAAAAATGCAGCAGCACAGATGAGTGAAGATAAGAAAGATGACATTATGAAGAGCTTCGAATCGTTTAAGGATTATCTAGGAGATCAAGTTAACAAAGGTGAAAAACTTGGACTTGGCTCAGAAGGTCTTTCTAAAGGAGCTAAACGCGTTGCGGATTACCTTGCCAAGCATGAGGAGCCTCGCAACCGTGAAGAGAAAGTTCTCAACGAACTATGGGGCGTAGCCAACAAAGAAGAACGTGAACACATGGCTCATGTTCTTGTTAAGCTTGCTGATCAAACTAACTAAATTATTAAAAAATGAAGCCAGCTCTCTAATTTAGAGAGCTGGTTTTTTTGGGCAAAAAGAAGGGACTGAATGAGCAAAAAGAATTTTCCAATGCTCCTTTCTTCCTCTTATTAAAAAAATTGTAGTATAACGTTTAGCTTATCGTTTCTTATGGAATACATAGGAGACAACAACTATATTGATAATATTTGTAAATCGGAGGTTATATATGAAATATCTTGGTTTCATTTTAGTTATGCTAGCAGCCATCCTTTGGGGAATAACCGGAGGAATTGCTGATATATTAATGAACAAAGGCTGGAATCCTACTGTCATTTCTTTTTACCGGGGAGCCGTAGGCCTTGTTTGTGTCTTGCTGTGGTTTCTTGTTCATCCTAAACAAAACTGGCCGACCTCTCCCAAAATTTATTTGTGGTCTATTCTTGCGGGACTCGGGGTAGCAGGTAACTTTACCTTGTATTTCCTAAGTATAGAAGCTGCCAGTATTGCTATAGCTGCTACCTTAATGTACACCGCCCCCGTCTTTGTCTTATTGGTATCATTCATTACGGGAATAGAAAGATCGAGCTGGGTTAAATGGGGATGCATTGTCGGGGTCCTTATCGGAATTGTGTTACTTACAGGAGCCTATAACGCCGGATCTTCTTCTGTTACGCTCCTAGGTGCTGCCGCGGGACTTGGTGCCGGTATTTCGTACGCCATTTTCATTTTCGGATTTAAAAATGCTTCCGTGCACGGTAATCCACAATCCGTATTAACCATCGCATTCTTGACCTTTAGTATCGTTCTATTACTATTCATTGATCGCAGCCAAGCCGCTTCTGTTTTAACTTCAGGTGATTTAGGATGGTTTATTTTGCTCGGTCTCGTGGGCGCTGGAATATCTTTCGTGTTCTATGTGATCGGTGTCAGGCGGACGGCTCCTTCCACGGCTTCGATGGTTGCTATGGTCGAACCCGTCACAGCTTCCTTATTTGGTGTAGCCATTCTTGGGGATACCCTGACGTTTATTCAGCTTATGGGCATGGTCCTTATCCTGGCAACCATTACATTCTTAAGTGTGAAGCAGTCTGGCTAAAAACTTTAAGCCATATAGAAAACAGGCCCAGCATATTGCCGGGCCTGTTATGGAAAATGATATACAAGGAATAATTAAAAAGAATTGACTCTATTATTTTGTTGCTTACTTAACCCCTTGTAGACTTCAGCTGCATTATAAAGATTTAATTCCGAAGCCTTCTCCTTTTTATGCGACAAGGTGAAGGTTTCTTCTTTATTATTCCAAGTTACTACGACTTCAAATTCATCCTCTTCTAAACCATATTCTTTTGAGGTATTGCTACTTTTTCTCCAGGTATTGTATTCCTGAAGCCGGATGCTGCTCCCGCTTTCAGGAGATACACCTTCAATGGAAACTTGAACTGATGTGGAGTTTCCTTTGCCTTTATCCCGAGCATCCCCTTTATAAGTAAGGTTTGATATCTGAGTTATTTTAAACGTATGATCCCCATTATTTTGTACCTGTTTTACAGACAATGTAGCGCCCCAAGTTTCACTCTCTCCGTAAAATACCTTCGTTGAATTTATCTCTACTTCATCATACGAACACGCTGTTAACATAAACAGCGAAAAAGATACCATGAGTATTATTAAAAACTTAACTCTCATGTTTTCCCTCCTACATTTATTTTCCATAAAAACTTTTAAAAATTGTGTCAGGCTCCTTCATATGAAAAGACTGAATAAACCTTTTCATATGAAGGAGCCTTTTTAAAATCTTCTCTGCGCTACTTTGTTTTTCTTGAAATAAAGAGTGGTCTCACCTGGTTTCGTTTCCGATAAGAACCTCACATGACAGATAGACCGCCGTTAATAAAAAATCACCATGTGTAGTTTTCATATTCCACTACTCAAGTATCTTTTAGTAAGACACCAGTACCGGGAGCGAAAAAGATCGCACATAAAAAAGCTTCCAGCCGTTTTTGTCCGACAAGAAGCCTTAAGATCCTGCATGAAAAAGGTACGACTCTGTTATGAAGAGAGAGCCCACGTTTTCCACGGATCTTTCTTTTAACGCTGTCCTTGTCAGCCTCACGGGACTGAATTAAAGGTACCAGTATTTTGTTGATGACAGTATGACAAACTTCAGGAAGGATTGTCAAATGCTTTTCAAGGAAACAATAAAACCTATTATTTTTCAATGGGACTCTACATAACAGTGGAGCTAGAGATTGGAACTACGGGTAGAATTATTCTTATCCGACTACTCTACTTCAAACTCTGTAGCTAATTGTACAGAAATCTCCGTATGTGCAGCATGAAATGTTTTTACCACCCGATACCGGCCTGAACTTAAAGAGAATGATCCTAAATCTATTTGCTGGGTAAAGGTGTTTTGAGGTTCGAGTCGGTAACCAATATCTTCAAATGCTTGAGAACCTGATGCATTTCTCCAGCTCCCTGAGTGATACTTTTCCAAGACATACGGCTTCCCGAATTGTAATAGTGTAGGTCCCCAGTTCTCTACGTTCACTTCCAACGAGTCATCCTCTTGATAAACATCTTTACCAGTGTACATGCGCGCATTAAATTCTTCTGGTGGCACGTAAAAAACGGCCACATCCGTATCCAGTACCTCATCATTCTCACCTATCGCTTCTTGGCTGTAAGTGTAAAGAACGTCCGTTTTTTGAGGAAGTTGAACTCTTAGTTTCTCTCCATCTGTAAGTACTTTCTCTTCTACCATTTTTATTTTCTCCAGGTCCCGCTTTCTTTCTACAAGCTGGACACGAATTTTCTGGTTCGGAAAGGACTCGTGTGTTCCTACAGTTTTCCCTGGTTCTACCATATGAAAGGTAGTGGTTAAATAAATACCTTTAAAGAATTCGTTTGTGTATGGCTCGTATCCTGTTTGTTCATTAATTTTTTCAGTTGTCCATTCCTTGAAATCAGGCAGCTCCGAACCAGAGCTTGAATCACCTATCTGACTTGGGATGCTGCCGGAGGAACTAGCCCTTGGATCCAAAGAAGAACAGCCGACGAGGAACAGCAGCAAAGTGAACAAAAAAAGCACTTTTTTCATATTCATCCTCCTCAATAAATAGTAAAGTGATGACATAACATGAAGCACCACTGTTCTATCCAATCAGACGTCCCAGCACAAAGATAAGTTACAACCAAAAGCTTCCACCTCAGGTCATCCATTTTATGGATGACCTGAGGTGGAAGCTTTTGGAATAAGGAAATATGTAATAAAGGTAACGGTAGAGATGAATAATACTTAATCCTCTTTAATACTTTAAAGCGTGTTTACACTTAGACAGTATTGTATTACAATTTATATTGATTAATACTTTCTCACGTTTTTAACCAATTTCGTGAGAACATGTAGGAAAAGTCTCACCCGATCAAGGACTCCACTTATAAAAGTGGAGTCCTTGATCCTTGTAAACCAGTCGTTTGATTACTCCAGAAAATACTTAAGAAATGTGATTGGATAATAGATGAAATAGATATCCAAGGCCCCTCATATAGAATAAAGCAACTACGAAGCATCCCTAATTAGTAATGATAAATAGATAATTAATTTCAGCTTCAAATTTTCACATTGTAATCATGCAAAAAATCCATTATTCCCTCGCTAGTTTTTCCTTTATGACTTTACGAATATCAAAGAAACCGATCATCCCGCATACAGCAGTACCTAAACCTAAAATACACGTAAGAATCCAATTTTCTCCCCAGCTGGTGATCATACTGCACAGACAAGCTATTGCTACTGCAAGTGCTCCATATTTCGCCCGCCAGCTTTCTAATTTTGAAGCTTTTCCGCTTCCCACATGCAGTCCCCTCTCCATGCACTATTAATAGTCTTTATAGCCTGGAAATAATTCAGTTACTATGGATCAAGTCCTTATTTATTCCTTTCGCATACTCTATCGCTTTCTCATCATTTAAAATGTCTAACGGTTTTACACCTTCACCTAAGATATAATCCACGAATGTTAAATTCATAAATTCACAGATATATTTAAATTGCTGAACAAGAGGCAGACCCTTGATTCTCGGTTCATCTCCTCCTGCAGCTATTAAATACACGGGCTTATTTGCCATTGACTCTTTAAAGTTAGGGAATTTTTCGTCTCGTGCTGTTTGGGACCACCGATCAATAAAGGTCTTCATAACACTGGACATCCCGTACCAGTAGATAGGCGTAGCAAAAATCAGTACATCAGCATCGATCATCTTTGAAACCACTTGATCATAATCATCTTCTACTTGATCAAACCCTTTGTCATCATGTCTTTGATCAATAATATGATTCATCTGGTAATCTTTTAAAAATATTCTGTGGACCGTTAAATCTCCGATAACAGTTTCAGTTAGAAGTTCTGTGTTTCCTCCCTCACGCGTTCCTCCGTAAAGTACGACAATATTCAATTAAACCACCCCATCAATTTATTATACTTTTTTGAAACATACTCTTTATGAACTACAACTTGTCCTTTTTAATGACATCTGCCCCTGGCCTTTATAAAAAATATGGTTTCCGTACTCTCGGACAATTCTATTATGTAACGAATTACAATCACCAAGGTTCCCATTGTGAAGATTTGATACATGTAGACGCTTTTGAACCTCAAGATCTAAGAAGGATTCAGAACCTTTTCATGAAATTCATCTATTTTTCAATCCTGATAAATTTAATACTCCATTTAAAATATTGGAGAATGAATCCCCTGATCAATTAATGATAAGAGGGAATATAAAATTAAACGAACCTCATGTGAAGCTGCCGACTTTTGCTGAATTTTAAATAGGTTTGAATATAAAAGAAATAATATATTTCTGAAAAAGGAGTGTTGTATCATTCCCTAACGATGCAACACTCGCAACGTTTAACACTGACAAACCATCAACATATTTCCGTCTGGATCTTTAAAAACAAAAAAGTGATCATGCATAATCTCCGAAACAAGCTCCACATCCTGTTCTTTCAGAGATTGATATGAGGTATGGATATCATTTGAACTGAATTGAATAGCTGGCACGTTCAAAGTGGGCAATTCCCCATTTTCCCCTCGCCACATCGGCATCTCATCAAGCACAAGATCCGTTCCATTCATATCCGCTACAAATAGATGACCAAATTGTATCTCTCCGCCTTCAATTCCTAATACATTCTCATACCACTCTTTTGCTTTCTCAATATCTTTTACAGGGATAAACACGGTATTCACATGATGATTAACTGGACTGTTTTCCACTTACTAACCTCCTATTCATTCCGCGATACTCCTTTACTTGAAACATACAAGTAGAGTTACCCTGTCATGCATGCGAGCAGTCTATTGCCTTCTGGATCATAAAAGTGACATCCATAGATCTGACCGCCAAAGTTCTCAATCTCTTCGACCTTCACTTTCTTTTCTTTCAATTCCTTTTGGGTTAACTCGATATCATCAGTCACAAAAAGGAATGGGGCGTAAGGTAAAGGGGTGATTTCTTCCACTTGAGCCTGTAATAGAATGAACGATGGACCATTCATTTTAAATTGCAGAAAACCTTCCCCTTCATCTTCTACCTCCAAATCTAAAACATCTTTATACCATTCCTTCGTGCTTTCAAAGTTCACCAAGTGAATAAAACAACTATTAATTTGATTTTTCACGGTTTACGCATCTCCTTTTCACTATTCATAGCTGGAGAATAAGTCACGGATTATTGAAATTTTTTATGTATGTATTCCCAGATGACTAATTTAGGGGTCTAGATTCCTTTCCCAGTCCTCGCCTCCTATTTTTTAAATTTCATGTCAATTATTTCAAAATTTTCAGTCAAGGGCAACTATCCTATCATATAAAAAAGAAGCTTACCAAATATGGTAAACTTACACAGGGTTTCAAGGACTCATGACCCTTATTTAACCAGCTTATAATTAGCTACAAAAGGAGATATGAGCATACCTAATACAAATATGATTAAACCTGCCGATTTGGTAAAAAGTGTATGGGTGAAAGGTGTAAAAAAGAATCCAAATATAAGGAATGGAACAACACTTACAAGGGTTACTCTTAATCTTGAAGGAAAATCTATTTGATGCTCACAACGGCAATTTCTGCATGAAAGTAAACCATAGAACAGGTTTCTCTTTAAGATTTCCCCCCACTTAAACTCAGTATGGCAACAATCACAACTAGTCATAGCAATACACCAACTTCTAAACATAATTGTAAAATCATTCTCTCACTAATCATACCAGATGGAACAATAGCCCCACTACATGAAAATTGGTTTTTCGAGTTAAATACACTACTTAACATCCCTATCAATAAACACAGGGGTACTATGATTTAGAAATTAGGGCTTTCTGCCACAATATGAATATCAATCCCGTCTGTATAACGCATAATATTATTTACGATAGATCCTTTCGTAATCTCTTCCCAGCGACTCCTTGCCGATTGTCCCATTATAATCTGAGTTACGCGGTATTTTGTAGCAATATCTGTAATGGCTCTTGGAATATTTCTGTCATCCCTCTTTTCTTCTACTATAAAAGTTGCGTTAAACTGATTACACAATTCCCTCCACCTTTTCAAATGATTTTCATTAGGTTTTGTAGCAATATGCAACACATATAACGGTGCATTGAGCCGTTTGGCAAACCGCCATCCACGCCTAATCAGCATTTCCGCATTCGCATCATATTGAACACAAACCATGATTCTTTCCGAAGCGTTAAAAAAAGGGATGCCTCCTTGCGCTTCATTGATTTTTTCTATACGTTCGTCCACATCATCTGCCACTTCTCGTAACGCCAGCTCTCTTAGAGCTGAAAGGTTATTCCTATTAAAGAAGTTTTGTAAAGCTTGCTGGATTTTAGTTGAATCGTATATTCTTCCAGTTCTCAATCGTTCCTGCAAAATTTCTGGAGTTACATCAATTAGAATGATTTCCTTTGCTTCCTGTAAAATAGTGTCCGGCAATCGTTCACGTACTTTAACTCCAGTAATTTGCTGGATTTTATCATGCAGACTCTCTAAGTGCTGGATGTTAACGGCTGAAATGACATTAATCCCCTCATTTAATATAACGAGGACATCTTCATACCGTTTTTTATTTGTTGATCCCGGCACGTTGGTGTGAGCCAGCTCATCAATAAATACGACCTCAGGTTTCCTCGCAATAATGGAATCTACATCAAGTTCTTTGAGAACATGCCCCTTATATGGAATATCTTTAAGAGGAATGGTTTCTATATCTTCGATGAGGGCTTCTGTATCTTTTCGTCCATGAGATTCAATGAGTCCGATAACTACATCAATGCCGGATTCTCTCATCTCATGAGCCTCCTGGAGCATGCGGTAAGTCTTCCCTACCCCGGGGGCGGAACCGATATAGAGTTTAAACTGTCCTTTTTTAGAGTCTTCAATGTCTTTCAAAAACTCCTCTGGGCTTTTTCTTCTCGGTTTGTCGTTACTTTCCACCTATCGTTCACCTCCATTTTAAAAAAGGAGACTGCATTACGCAGCCCCCTCCATCCATTAGGATGCTCACTTTTCATTAATGGCTAGATTTAACGTCAACACATTCACTCCTGGAGATCCAAACATCCCTAATGAAGGTTCCTGAGTATGTGCTTCTATTAAATTCCGTAACGTACTTTCATCCATCCCCGTATTTTCAGCGACACGAGGAACTTGAGCTAAAGCTGCCTCTGGTGAAATATGAGGATCCAATCCAGATGCTGAATTCGTTACTAAATCAATCGGTAAATCCCTGACAAGTACTTCAGGATTTTCATCTAACCAGCGCTCTGTATCCTGAATAGTCCTCTCTATCATCTCGGGATTGGAAGGTGCATAGTTGGGTGATCCCGAACCTGCGGCATCGTAATTGATGCTTGAGACTCGACTATGGAAATATCCAGGTTCATCAAATGATTGGCCGATAAGCTTCGACCCTACAACCTTTCCTTCACCATTGTATACTAAGCTTCCATCAGCCTGTTTATTAAAGAGCCCTTGACCTACAGCGGTAACGGCTAAAGGGTAAAGAATGCCGCATATAATCATTACGCCAAGACTTAAGCCGAGTATGTTCCATATAGAAAATCCATGTTTTTTCATCCAAAACCCCTCCTACATAAAGACTTGTAACATCATATCAATGACCTTTATACCAATGAACGGGACCAGGACCCCTCCTAATCCATAAATAAGCAAATTTCGTTTTAACAATTCATTCGAAGATACCGGCTTATAGGTAACTCCTTTAATTGCCAAAGGAACCAGGGCGGGAATAATGACCGCATTAAAAATTAAGGCTGATAATATCGCCGAAGCTGGTGAGTTTAAATTCATGATGTTCAATGCTTCCATTTCAGGAATAGCTAGCATAAACATAGCTGGAACAATCGCAAAGTACTTGGCAATATCATTTGAAATACTAAACGTCGTTAGAGCCCCGCGCGTCATTAGTAACTGTTTCCCAATCGCAACAACTTCAATAATTTTCGTTGGGTTGGAGTCAAGATCAACCATGTTGCCAGCTTCTTTGGCTGCCGTTGTTCCGCTGTTCATTGCAAGGCCTACATCGGCCTGAGCCAAAGCAGGGGCATCATTGGTACCGTCTCCGGTCATGGCGACCAACTTGCCTTCTGCCTGTTCACGCTTAATGACTTCGATTTTATCTTCCGGTGTACTTTCAGCAATAAAGTCATCGACCCCTGCCTCTTTAGCAATGGTAGCTGCCGTCAATGGGTTATCCCCAGTACACATGATCGTTTTGATTCCCATCTCTCTAAGTTGATCAAATCGTTCTCTCATTCCAGGTTTAACGGTATCTTTCAAGTAAATTAATCCATAAATTTGATTATTCTTCGCAACGGCTAATGGTGTGCCACCCAGCTTAGAGATGCGTTCCGATTCTTGTTGTAGTTCGCCCGGAACGTTTCCGCCATTTTGTTCGACCCACTTACGGATGGCGTCCACAGCTCCTTTACGGTACTGATCACCATTCGGTAAATTCAGCCCACTCATACGTGTCTGTGCTTTGAAGGGGATCACTTCCGCATCGTTTACATTTTCTAGAGAAACGTAGATATTCCGCTCCTCTGCCAGTTCTATGACAGAACGTCCTTCCGGTGTTTCATCATGTAAAGATGTGTAGGCAGCTGCTTCGGTTACCTCTTGATCGCCATAACCCCCTACAGGAACAAATTCAGATGCCATACGGTTTCCAAAAGTGATCGTTCCCGTTTTATCAAGAATAATCGTATTGATATCCCCGGCTGCTTCAACAGCTTTCCCTGACATAGCTAACACGTTGAAACGGGTAACACGATCCATTCCCGCAATCCCAATCGCGCTTAATAATCCTCCGATGGTCGTTGGAATCAAGCAAACAAGAAGGGCGATTAATACACCTGTATCGATTGAAAAATTCAGATAACTGGTGAAAAAAGGTAATGTTACGACAACAATTAGAAATACCATCGTCAGGCTGATCAATACGGTATTGAGAGCAATCTCATTCGGTGTTTTTTGCCGATCAGCTCCTTCAACCAATGCAATCATTCGATCCAGGAATGATTCTCCTGGCTGATTCGTAATCTCGATCTTTAATTGGTCACTGACGATTTTTGTACCTCCAGTCACCGAATTAAAATCCCCGCCAGCCTCTTTTAGTACAGGGGCGGACTCACCGGTGATCGCCGATTCATCCACACTGGCTATCCCTTCGATAACCTCACCGTCCCCCGGTATTAATTGTCCCTGGGAAACGACAACGATGTCTCCTTTTTTCAATAAGGAGGATGAAATTTCTTCCGTTTCCCCTGACTTGGTTAGACGATAGGCAATTGTATCCTGCTTCGTTTGTTTCAGCGTGTCGGCTTGCGCCTTTCCTCTGCCTTCAGCCACCGCTTCTGCAAAGTTTGCAAACAACACAGTGATAAACAAAATCACCGAGACGACGAAGTTAAACCAGCTGCCATTGTTCTCATTGACTTGGGGAACGAAGGCTAACAGTAAGGTAAGCAGAAACCCTATCTCGACTATAAACATAATCGGATTTTTAACCATATATTTAGGGTGAAGCTTGACGAAAGCATCAAGCAACGCCTGCTTTATTAACTCTTTAGTAAATAACGACTTTTTCTTTTGAACTTGCTCATGCGCAACTGTTTCTTGAACCATTTCCATGCACCTCCTGCACAACTATTTCAGAATTAAATACTCCGCCACAGGTCCGAGTACAAGACCAGGGAAGAAGGTTAACGCCCCTACAATGAAAATCGTTCCAACTAAGATCCCGCCAAATAGAGGCTGGTCGGTTCGGAATGACCCTTTCGTCGTCGGTACGATTTTTTTACTGGCTAAGGATCCTGCCACAGCCATCAGCGTCACCATCGAGAAGAATCTTCCGATGAACATGACGATGCCAGTTGAAATGTTCCAAAATGGCGTAGCGTCTCCCAGACCTTCAAAACCGGATCCGTTGTTCCCAGCTGAAGAGGAATATTCATAGAACACTTGGGATAATCCATGAAAACCAGGATTAGAAATCCCATCAGAACCTAGCGGAGTATAAATAGCCAGAGCCGATGCCCCTAATATTAAGAAAGGATGGATCAGAAGTGTTAAAGCAAGTAACTTCATTTCCTTTCCTTCTATCTTTTTGCCCAGGAATTCCGGTGTTCTTCCTACCATCAATCCCGAGATAAAGACGGCAATCATTGCATACAAAAGGACATTCATAAACCCTGCACCTACTCCGCCAAAGACGGTGTTTAACATCATATTCCCAAGAGCAAGCATTCCGGTGATCGGTGTTAAGGTATCGTGCATCGTATTTACGGCACCGGTCTCAGTAGCCGTAGTCGTAAGTGCATAAAGAGTAGACTGGGCTGTACCCAGCCGCACCTCTTTCCCTTCCATTGACCCCTCGGAATGTTCAATGCCGGTTTCGTTGAGTACTGGGTTTCCCTGAAATTCAGAGAACAAAGAGATAGTCGTAAACAATACGAAAATGGTTGCCATTGAAGCAAACAATACATTTCCCTGCTTCTTGTTTCCTACCATCTTTCCATACGTAAATGGTAAAGATGCAGGTAATAAAAACATAAGCAGCACATGTAACAAGTTCGTTAAACCGTTCGGATTTTCAAATGGATGCGCCGAGTTCACCCCATAGAACCCGCCCCCATTATTTCCAAACTCTTTTATCGATAAGAACGAACCAACCGGACCCCTCAGGATGGTTTGTTCTTCGCCTGAAAGTGTATTTGCTGTTACAATAACATCAAGGGTTTGTGGCATGCCTAAGGCAACGAATATGACCCCAAACAGGAAAGATACCGGCAGTAAGACCCTGACGATCGCCCGGACAAAATCCTGAAAAAAGTTCCCGATTGGCTTGCCACCAAGCCCTCTTATAAAAGCAATAGCTACAGCTAATGCTGTGGCCGGTGCCGCAAACATCATAAACAAAATCCCAATCATTTGAGATAGCAGAGATAACCCCGACTCTCCACTATAGTGCTGTAAATTGGTGTTGGTCATAAAACTGATAGCTGTGTTAAAAGCAAGTGTTGGATCCATACCCACAATTTTGGTCGGATTTAAAGGCAGTACACCCTGAAGCCTGAATATCGTGTAAACGATTAGGATCATCACTGTATTTGTCAGGAGCAACGCTATAACGTAACTTCCCCATGTTTGTTGTTCTGTTTTTAAACCAGTTACTTTATAAAACACTTTTTCAAATGGTAAGAAAATCTTATCCCATTTAGTTGGCCGGCTTTCGAAAACCGTTGCCATGTATAACCCAAATGGCTTTAACATTACCCCCACGAAAATCAGGGTAAAAAGGACTGATAAAATTGCAATAACCATAATAGAACCTCCCTAGAACTTTTCCGGATGTATTAACGCGTAACCCAAGTATCCAAACACTCCCAGCGACAGAAGAAATAACAGCATATTGATCATAAATGATCACCCGCCTTTGAAATTATTCGTTCCACCCATTTGAGCAGTGACAGCATCCCTAAACTTAAAATCATAATAGTAACGAGTAACAAAACATCCCACATACCTTTCACTCCCCTTTAAAATGTTTACGGATTATAAATAATGGCTCTCTGTCCTTGGATTTCACCACAGTCCGAATACCGCATTCATGAAAAACCCGATCACTCATGAAAGGCCTGTGTGCAACTAATAATATGGGCACACCTGCAATATCGTTTTTTAGTTGTACTGACCAATAACAAGCTTTAACCTCATCATCCATAAATAAAATCACTCGTTCGATAAAGAATGAGTCTACTTCCTTAAAAACCCTCCCGGCATCCTGGGTTTCCAAATGGACAACCTTTGATTGTTCATGGACAGAATATAAAGTATGCTGCTTTTCCCCGAATGCCCAAAACAGTAAATGCTGGTAATTGTGCTCTTCATGAATAAATTCCAGTGGATGAGATTTATCAAAAACGCATAAGCTTTTCTTCATCTTTTTTTCCATGTTGCACCCCCGCTTCTTAGTGACTCATTAAAACTATTCAGCACCACCACCTTTAAAGAATCAAAAAAGAGCCATGAGAAGGTAAACGTCTCATGGCTCTTTTATCCGTATGACTAAAAAAGTGCATACTTAAATAAGCATTAGACATTCTTCTCTTTAAACGCTGACGAGGTTAGCTGTCGGATTCGGGTGGAAAGAGTCACCCTACCATAAATTATGGATTCACCCCTAGTGGCTCTAGCCACATGTTGATTGGGTCCCCCGCTTCTAGAATCTAGAATTAAGCGATTCATAGAATGAATTTATTTAATTGTGTCTTGCTGATGAGATGATTCTACTCCCGCTTATTTTCTTTGTCAATAATAAATTGCAAAAAAGAATTGTAAAGAATTTGTTGAGCTGATTAGACACTTATAAATAAAAAAAACCCGCATTCGCGGGCTTTTAACCAGTAAGAATTTCTTCACTTGGATACTTCACAGGATCAGGAGTTTGTTTCGCAAAGGCAAAAGCAAAGGTTAAAGGACCAAGTTTACCAATAAGCATTGTAAGGATAATCGTTATTTTTCCGATTACTGTTAAACTCCCCGTTAACCCCATAGATAACCCAACAGTGCCAAAAGCAGAGACACTTTCAAACATGATCGTTAGAAACGGGGCCTCTTCAGTTAAGTTTAAAATAAAAATGGTCGTTACCACTACGCAGAGGCTGCCCACTGCAAGGGCCAAAGCTTTATTAATAACATGACTGGTAAGACTTCTTCCATAAATCACCACATGCTCTTTATCTTTGAAGAAAGAGAGTGTGGCAAGAAGAATAGCCAGGGCTGTCGTGAGTTTGATACCGCCCGCTGTTGAAGCACTTCCTCCCCCTACAAACATAAGAGTAATAATATAAAACAGAGAGGATTCTTCCATTTGGCCAATGTTCAGTGTATTAAACCCGGCGGTTCTCGGTGTAACGGCTTGAAAATATGCTGCTTGAATTTTACCAAGGCTGGATAAATCCGCTATCGTATTAGGATTATTATACTCGAGAATGAATATCATGAAAAAACTGAAGGTGTTAATGGCTAGAGTGCCCGCAATCATTAACTTCGTTTGTAAGGATAACTGTTTGAATTCTTTACTCTTCCACATATCAAACACGACGGTAAAACCAATTCCTCCAACGATAAAGAGAAACGTAATCACAATATTGACGATCGGGCTCACCACATAAGATGACAGACTATCAGACCAAATCGAAAAGCCGGCATTATTGAACGCAGAAATCGAATGAAAGACACTGGCGTAAAAGCCTGGCCCCCACCCCATTTCAGGTATCCACTTTAAACAGAGAAAGATCACAGCAATGGATTCAACGATGAGAGAAAATACTAGTAATTGTTTCGCTAAACGAACCACCCCACCTATAGCTGACTGGTTTAATGCTTGCTTAACGAGCAACCTTTCCTTAATTCCGATTTTCTTCCCTACAGCCATATAAATTAATACAGCAAATGTCATAATTCCCAGACCGCCTAACTGAATGAGCAGAAGGATAATAATCTGACCAAAAAGTGTATAGGCTGTGCCTGTATCCACCACAATCAATCCGGTAACTGTCATAGCTGAAGTAGCTGTAAATAAAGCATCAATAAAAGAAATCCCTTCCGTACTGGCAAATGGAAGCTTCAAAAGGAGCGTTCCAGATAAGATTAATACGATAAAAATGGATATAATCATCTGCGGAGGATTCAAGTCCCATTTATACATCATCTGTTCCTCCTCTCATTCAAGATTTGATTATCATTCTATAGAGAATTAATTAATTTCTAAATCCCTTTAATAGTTTTGTATGACCTAACTATTATCATGCCCAACTTCACCCATACTTTACTTTTTATCAAAAGTAGTAAATGGAATAAAATCTTTGATAATTAAAGAAAAATGAAGATATCAACGTTTATTTACTATAAAACTGTTTTTTTCGTATTATTTAAGCTTATTTTAGCACTTTACTAAAGAATTAATGAAGAGTAATATTTGTCACCATAATACAGTTCATTGTTTCCAATAATCTTAATCGCTTAATTCCGACACGGAAGCGGAGGAACCAATTTTTACGTGGCCTTAGCCACTTGGGGTGAATCCATAGCAATGGCAGGGCAACTCTTTATGCCCGAACCCGACAGCTAACTCCGTAAGCGTCTAGAAAGAGGATGGTGGTAACTTGTGATCAACCAATTGATGACCACAGGGTAGCTTCCCCCTGTGTTTTTTGATGTCAAAATTTAATCAGACCAGATTAAAAAAGGGAGAGGAAGCGCATGCGAAAAACTGTGAATGAAATAAAACGTATGATTGAACAAGCTGTGACTCAAAATAAAGAGGCAGAACTAGCAGCACGAATCGTACAACAATATACTAAGACCTATCATAAATCTACTTATGGCAAGTATCATTAACATAGTAACTGAAGGAGTTCAATTTATGAATATTGCTTTTTTTCTGCTGCCTAAAGAAAAAGTAGCCTATGTACTGGATACAGCCACTATGCGCCAGGCTTTAGAAAGGATGGAGTATCACTCCTACACGGCAATCCCTATCATTAACAAAAACGGAAACTACGTCGGCACACTCACAGAAGGGGATTTACTATGGAAACTTAAAAATGATCCTGACTTAAACTTTCAAAACATGCATAAAATCCCTTTAAAAGAGGTAAAAAACTACAGGAAAAATAGACCTGTATCCATAAATGCTGAAATGGAAGACATGCTGGGGCTTGCGGTAAACCAAAATTTTGTTCCTGTAGTGGATGACCAGCAAGTATTTATCGGCATCATCAGAAGGAAAGACATCATTGAGTATTTTAAATCATTGAACGATACAAATCAGAGAAAATAACTAGTAAGAGATTGTCATTCGTTCAATGTACTTGTTGGAGGAGGGATTGTAATGAAGAAAGAATTTGCCGTTATTGGTTTAGGTCGATTCGGCGGGAGTATTTGTCGAGAATTAAGTCGAGAAGGGATGCACGTACTGGCCCTGGACTTAGATGAGGATAAAGTAAATGAATACAGGGATATCGCTTCGCACGCCGTAATTGCTGATTCTACGGATGAAAATGTGTTAAGAGAACTAGGATTAAGAAACATAGATCATGTGATCGTTGCGATTGGTGATAATATTCAAGCAAGCATGCTGACTACATTAATCCTGGAAGAAATGGGCATCAAAAAAATTACGGTAAAAGCTCAAAATGATTATCATGAAAAGATTTTAAATAAAATCGGGGCCGATCATATCGTCCACCCGGAAAGAGATATGGGGAAAAGGATCGCCCACAATATTATTTCTAATAACATCCTTGATTATATTGAGCTTTCCGATGATCACAGTGTCGTTGAGGTAATCGCAGGGCGGAAGTTGAGTGGACAGACTCTCATCGATCTAGATATTCGCGCCTAATATGGCTGCAATGTCGTGGCGATCAAGAGAGGGAAAGAAATTAATGTTTCTCCAATGGCCACTGAAGAAATTGTGGAAGGCGACATTTTAATTGTTATCGGTGGGGACAAAGATATCAATCGATTCGAGAAGAACCTTATTGTTGATGACTGACCTGTAAATATTACAAGACTTCGAAAGCCTTAAAACAGCAGGTTTATCTTATAACCACTGTTTTAAGGCATTATTTAATGAAAAATTAGCGATCAACAAATCGTAAGCGAGGATTATTTCAAACCATACTTTTTTTAAAAAAGCCGCTCTATGTAATAACCCTATCAAACTTCGCTGATGATCGATTTTCCTTTTGTTTGATCATGATCAAGCCACTGCCACTCTTCGTGCAATTCTATCTTCCCTTCAGAGTTAAAGTGTGGAACCGATGCGCACTTGCCTCCCCGGATTTCATTGGATGTGTTCACATGATTATATCTGAATTCCAACGTATCATCATCATTTACTATTCCTATTAACTTCCCTTTAGCTACCTCTCCACCGGAGTAATCGGCATGGAGAATGTTCCCTTCTTGATAGTAGCGAAAATGTGTTTTAGAAGAAACTTCACCACTTTCCGTATTCTCTACGGATACAAATTGACGGTTATTATAATCTATCATTAAGTGTACCTCCTTGAAATTATGACTTTAAACACTACCATATTATTTGCAAAATTCCAATAATGGAGTAAGTAATTCATGATAATAACGATGAAAGCAGGATAATATCCATCCTTTATAGTATTAATAAATACAAGGATCTAACATTTTCGATCCTTGTCGTCCTTCCAATTTTTCTCAACCATCCTAGTTATCTAACGGACTTAAACGGGAAAATAACAGGTAAGGAACTAAATTTTCCAAGGAGGCATTTTAAATGGCAGAAGTATCTTCCATGCAGCAAGCCGTTGAGGTATTACGAGGTAAGGGACTTTCTAACCGGGACATCCTTAGCAACGTAGATAACAGCCATTTCCCGTTTGATGATGAAGAAGTGGTGATGACCTTTATTGATTTGCAAATTGAATGTTCCTCTGATAAAGATTTTAATAAATTAGTAGCTTACTTATATGATTGTGATGTGAAGGAAGAATAATCAAGTATGGCTGTTATTACGTCCTCATAACTCACCCAAATAAAAAGGAGGCAATCCTAATAGGATCGCCCCCTTTATTAAATATCACATCGTTCAACTATTAAGAAAACTTTCCCCATCCACCCACATCGTCTCATTGTAGGCCATGTCCCAGAACAAATACTCCAGTTTGCTTGTATGAATAAATATTTCTTCAAGGTGGGCTTTTTCCCTTTCAGGAAGATCGTCTGCAAGTTCGTTCATCAGCTCTTTTAAAGAGGCAGCCAGTTCAGCAAACTCTTCAGAAGCGTACATATCAATCCAGTCCCCGTAAAACTCATGCTTTTCATTCCGCTCAAGCTTATTTAATTCCGTACCGATCACATGATAACTCCACGTACAGGCAAGGACACAGGCGGTTACTTCTGCTTCTGAGCCCTGGTTGGCTTTACTTAGCATATAGCTCGTATAAGCGAGAAGTGTAGCTGCAGGTTCTGTATTTTCAAGCTCCTCCCGGCTGATTCCAATCTTTTCTGCATAGTTACGGTGAAGCTCCATTTCTTCAGATAACGTGGAATGAAGCAATTCAGAAAACATGGTCATGGTGTCCAGGCGTTTCGCTTTTACAGCCCCTAAGGCAAACACCCGGCAGTAGTCGATCAAATACAAATAATCCTGGCGCATAAAGAATTTGAATTTATCCAGCTCGAGACTGCCATCCCCGATTCCTTTCACAAAAGGATGATGCAGGTAAGACTCCCAGATTGGCTGTGCACTTCTATAAAGACGATCGGTAAACATTATTTCTCCTCCTTAAGGTTTATTTGTTGAAACCACAATCTTCTTTCCAAAATAAAAAGCCCGCCCCTTCAGAGAAGGAGCGGGCGTCATAAGTATCAATAGAACAAAATTCATCGGTCCGCTTCACTTCCCTCCGCTGGTATGATCCAGATCAGGTAATAAGGGTCAAAGCTTCTGCTTTTCTCAGCCAAACTCTATGGCTCCCCTAGTAAAAGTATGTTATAAAGTCGTTACTAACATTAGAACATAGGCGTAATAAAAGAACAAGTTTTCTCAAAGCTAAATTAAACGTGAGTTGTATTCCTCATGGAACTTAGAAAAAGTGGCAGCTTCCCCTTTAAGATTACTTCTTCTATTATGTTAGTGATTTTTTAAAAACATAACTAACTTTGTCATACTCCAGCTTATCCATATAAAAGCGATGGGCATCTGTGCGCTGTAATCCTGAGGACAAAGCCACACTCTCAAACCCATTTTCTTCTGCCCACGTATGTACGTAAGTAAGCAGCTTTTCCCCATATCCTTTCGATCGATAGCTTTGATCTGTGACTAAGTCACAAACCCAAACAAACCTCCCATAATAAAGCGTAGTCATCGGTTTAAAACCAGTTATCGCTACTACCTTACCACCTTGCATTAATGCAAGCATTCGATACCTATCTACTTCTCTAGCCTCTAATACTAATTCCAGATATGTATTTTCATCTAAATGGGGGCGCAATTGGCTCATAACAGGGAATCCTTGCAGTATTTCTTCACTAGACTTAAGCTCTTTCACAGTCACAGCATCCATTTATAAGTCCCCAGCCTTTCAGAAGTATTTCACATCATTTTACATGACCAGATGATACTAATAAACATTTTACGTGATTATTAAAATGAAAAAGCTGATCTCCATAAACTTCTCGTCTTCCAAAAACACTTTATTTTAATAAAAAGTCTTCAATGGCTTTCGTGATTTCGAATGGCTCCGTTTCTATATTGGAAGGGATGACGATTTTTAAATTCGAATCTGGATAGATAGAGGCTCTGAAGCTTACTCCAGGATCATAGCCCATGACGTGGTATTTGTGTGCATGGTCATTCTTTTGATTCACCCAGATTCCATAACCATAATGGACTTCTCCGTTCACCAGTACATGAGGATAAAGTAATTTTCGGGTAGTCCCTTCATTTATAAGCCTATAGTCAAATAATGCTTCCCACAACTTCATCATGTCAGGAGCTGTAACAAAAGCACCCCCATCAGAACCTCCCTTTTTAGGAATAGAATAAATATTCGTTCTCCACGTATTCTCCTTGTGGTTGTCAATATATCCTGCCGCTGTATTTCCAGGAAGCTGATCTAATGAAAAGTACCCCGACTCTTCCATGTTACACTTACTAAAGACTTCTGATTCTATATATTCTGTAAAACACCTTCCCGTTTGTTCCTCAATGATCAGCCCCAAAAGAATATATCCGGCATTGTTATAATGAAACCTTTCTCCAGGTGAGAATTTCATTGGATCTTCCTGAAATAAAGGCAGAAAATCTTTAAGAGAATTAATTTGGTAAACCGGGTAGCTCTTCCACAAGTCTTCATAATTCTGCATGACCTCTTCATCAAAGTAATCAGGGATACCGGAAGTATGAGTTAACAAATGGTGAATCGTAATTTCTTTATCAAAATTAGGCAAGTGTACACTCAGACATTCAGCTAGACGAGTATTGAAATCTAATAATCCTTCTTCTACTAATTGACTAATTCCGATAGCCGTAAATAACTTGCAGCCAGAGGCTATGCCAAAACGAGTGTTGCTTGTATTCAGCCGCTCTTCTCCTCGGTCTGCATAACCAAAGGATAAATCTGATAATATATGCCCACCCTGTTTCACATATACAACTCCTGAAAAGTTCATTTCATTGATCATGTTAGTGATGAGCTGGTTCAATTCTTTCATATTGTTCTCCCCCATATCGCTTGATGTAATTTAGGTTTGGCCACTTATTTTATTATTCCTATCAGTTCACTTCCCTGGTAAAGCGTTAAACCTAAAAACTTAGGTGTGCTATTTAAATCACTAATTCTTTCCTTGGCTATATCGTACGATTATTCTTCATTCCAAGGTTCAGAATTAAACACCTTAATATATAAATCAACACCATTTTCAATGTCCATCTTTGTAAAAGGTTTCACGTCAAACTTTATACCTGCAATCTCTCCCTTCACTCCTGTAAATTCACCCCTAAGGTCCCTGTGATATCAAGGTATTACTTGAAAATGTTATCAACAAATAACCTGAGTAGATTCCTATCAAAAAACTCCCATTGATTTAATAATGAATCAACGTTTATTCATACCAGGCCTTTACAGGTCTATCTTCAGGGAAACCATATAGTTCTCGATATTCCTTTCTTTCTTTTGTAAAATCAAACCACTGCTTGCTGCTCTCAGGATTGTTTGCATAGTTAATCACACAACGAATTTGATCTTCAACACAACTATCCGTCCATACACCTAACTGTTTTTCTAATTGGTCAAAAAGTTCAGCAGCATTCTTGTCCTTAATTTCAGATAATGAAAGAATACTCAACTTAAAAACCAGCTTCTCAGCTAATTTATAACCAATGGAAGGGACAGTTTGGAATTCAGCCAAACCTTTTAATACTTTTGCCTTGGAAAATGGAAAGTTTAACGTATTAGCTATTTGCTCCGTATCAATAGTATGAATCTCGCTTATTTTAATTTTTGATTTTTTAAGTTTTGATTTTTCCTCATTTGTGAGTGGCAATTTGATAGTGGAAGTCAAAAAACACTCCTCCTTTAATGTTAGCAATAGATATTTTATTAAATCTATCTGACCTAAATATATCTGTTCATCTAACTGTAACCAATCCTTATCACAATTACGAGAGAAACTAGTTCCGAAAATTAAAGCTGTGGGTAAGTTCCCTCTGTATATTATTTATCATTTACTATTATTAGACGTGAAGCGGATCACTTATATGAGAATAAATACTTACTAAACAGAAGAACTCTCTGATACAATAATCAAGAATATACCAAAAGAAGGATGATAATATGAAAAAGACTAAATACTTGGTTTTTGTACTTTTACTAGGTCTTCTTGTAGCTTGCTCCTCTAATAGTGAAGGTAAGACAAATGAAGAAGCCAACTCTAAAAGTGAGGCTTCTGGAAGCGAAGAAAATGAAACTTCGGAAGAATCGGAAACAGGAGAAAGTGTAGAAGTAGATGAAGGCCTAATGAATGTTGAAGTAACCCTTCCGTCATCTATGGTTGAGGGTGAAAGCATGGACGTAATCACCGAAGAAGCAAAAGAACAGGGCGTTAAAAAGGTTACGAAAAATGATAACGGTTCTGTCACTTATAAAATGTCAAAATCCGCTCACCAGGACTTGCTTGAAGAAGTGAAGGCCGGTATGGAAGAATCCATAACGGAAACGAAAAATGATGAAAACTTTGCTTCGATTAAAGATATCACTCACAACAATAACTTTACAGAGTTCACTATGATCGTTGACCGGGAGACTTACGAAAATAGTATGGATGTGTTTGCCACTATGTCGTTGGGTATGTCAGGGATGATGTATCAGGTTTTCGAGGGGAAAAATGAAGACGAGTACTCCGTTACCATAAACATAGAAGATGAAAGTTCTGGCGAAACAATTGATGAAGTTGTCTATCCAGACGCTCTTGAGAATATGGAAACTGAAGCTGAATAAACTATGAATGCTCGGCCGCTACTTCCAGTAGCGGCCTTTTGTTATTAGTTTACTTATTCTATATTCTCGTAATAAAAGTTCAGTATGGCAGCCTGCAAGCTCAAAAATACATGCTAGCTAGTATTACAGCTTAAAAGAACCAAACAGTACAATAACAATACGTATAAAACTTGAGCGATATTTAAAAGGAGTCAATTTAGTGTGAGTCAAAACCCTCCAGGTTTAAGCCGTTATCCACGACCAACCGTATCGTTCAGCTTTTTGTGATATTTGTCCTTCCACGTTTTCTCGTCCTTCATTAATTCGTCGCAGAACTCCGCTACGTCTTCACCCGTGAGGTCAGTGACTTTCCTCCCCTCCGCAGCACCTTGCTCGAAAAGGTCGAGAATTCCGCCAAAGATACGGCTGGTAGCCTTCCAGTCTGTGGGGCCACCCGCAGTCCACATGTACTTTTGGATCGCTTTATAAGCGTTGTAATACTCGCTTGGAAGTGCCTTCGCACGCGCCTCCATCGCTCTCCATTCTCGTTTGTCATCCAGACTTCCGATAATTTTTTCAAAAATACTCATATTCGTTTCTCCTTTTATAAATTTTTGGTTTTGAGTTCGTTAATTTTGCTTGATACGAATTCCCATTTTCTCCAAAAAGTTTCAAGGCGCTCATTCCCAGCTGCGTTGAGGGTATAAAATTTTCTTGGTGGCCCCATAGTGGATGGCTTTTTCTCGATGTCCACCAGATTATTTTTCTCAAGCCGCATGGTAATTGTATAAACGGTGCCTTCAACTACATCAGTGAAACCAAGTTCCCGCAGCTGTTGAGTGATTTCATAGCCGTACGTTTCGCCACGGCTGATGATCTCAAGCACACACCCCTCAAGAACCCCTTTCATCATTTCTCTGAAATTTTCCATTTACGCCTCCATCTGGTCTGAATCATGAGTATTCTGCAACTCCAGTATTAAGTATTACTTATTACTAGTATATAGTATTGCTAAGTAGTGGTTTTGTCAAGATAATACTTTTTGTTTTAGTCCCTGCTCTAATCCCCGGGAGTTTATAATAAATACTAATAAATATCGGGACGCAATTCCGTACTTTATTTAATCCTGTTCTCAATGAACTAATTCTATGCTAACCTGTTACTATCCAAATTTTACAAATTTTGAGGACTGATTATTTATGCGTCAACAGATTAGCAATTTTATTTATACTTTCGAGTGGACAGTCCTTAACCTGGGGGTTTTCTATTATTTGCTCAAGAGCTCTACGGATTTATCACTTTCTTATGATGGATTTGCATTTTTCACTCCCCTATTTATCTTTATTCAAGCTGTTAAAGCCTATTTAGAGGGTAAAAAAGTTTTCAAAGGATTTATAATCAAACTCACTTTGCTCATCCTTTTTATATCCGTCTTAATATACATACTTGATCATAATAGTTAAACCATCCCTCAGATTTACCCTTTGCATTAGCGAAGTACTTGAGCTTAATCCCCCAGTTTGGTTTGTAACTCTATGACGGGAAACATTTACGATCCCAAGTTATAGAAAGAACGATTCCTCTTAGTGAAGAATCGTTCTTAATAGATACGTGTTTAAAATTATCCCCCTTGCTCCATACACTATGAAGGTGCTAGTTAATCAGCATCGGATGTACCATCTAAAGCTATGTACTCAACGATTTTCCTCTCCCTAAATACTTGGCATATAAGATTGATCTCTTACCACTACGGTTTCCGGCGCGAATTTAATTAAAATGTTGCTATCATCTAAGCCCTGGAATCTTGGATCCCAACTTTCTTCATCAGGTCCCAGATAACGTTCCAGCAGACGTGTGGCAATCTTTTTATCAAAAGGTTCAACCGTCGCCTGTCCTCGAAACCCCGCGTGCAGCACTTTTCCTGTGGTATGATCGAAATCAACAATCCCAATCGCACACCCCGGATTTTCTTCAATTCTCTGTGGAAAACTGTCTGAAGGCGTGCCGATAATGTAGATATATCCATTTTCCCAGTAAAACCAGACTGGGGACTCTCTTGGGCCTTCCTTAGATAAAGTAGAAAGATGAGCAAATAAAGGCTTTTTAAGAAATTCGTCTAAATCAAAACTTCTATTCCCCGGGATAATTTCCAAATTTCATTCATCCTTTCGCTTTAAATTTTTCCAACCCTCTTACAACTGGTCTCCAATACAGCATTTAAAGAGGGCTCTGTTAATAAATGATAAGATATTGGTGGATTTATTGCCAATATTCAAACAGACCCAATCACCCTGCCCTTTTAAACTAATGGTAAGAGGTGATTTGGTGCATAAAACAATATGGTTCACTAAAAATATTAGATATTATTTATTAGCAGGCGGGATCTCGCGGTTCGGAGACACGCTTTCTGGGATGGCATTTTTATTTTTAGCTTATGATTTAACAAAATCTAATCTTCTCACAACCATCATGGCGATCGCAGAAACTGTTCCGTACCTTTTGTTTGGGCTGATTGGCGGTGTGATCGCTGACTGGCTTCCTAAGAAAAGATTACTGATCTACCTCGACCTGGTTCGAGTTCCTTTAGTCCTGTCCATTGTGTGCTTATACTATTTTGACGCGCTCACTTATGTATATTTATTAATCATGAGTTTCCTTATCCAGAGTATCGGCTGTTTCTTCAATCCCGCGCACCGCTCTCTCCTGCCTTCCATAACCAGGGATAGTGAACGAACGAGCGCCAACAGTTGGAACGATACACTGACCAGAGGTGTGACTGTACTGACTCCCTTTTTAACCGTATGGTTATTGCATTCCTTTGGAACGGTGCACTTGTTTACGATTGATGCCCTGACCTACGCGATTAGCGCGCTATTAATTGCAAAGATAAATTGGAAGGATACCCATTTTCCAGTCGTAAAGAAATCGTTAAAAACTATATTCCGTGCGATCCTGGAATTTACATCCTGGGCCAAAGACCATTCCACCATCAAGAAACTATTCATCTTTACGTTTATTACGGTTTTCCTTAACACCTGGGTCTGGCAAGTGGGATTGTTGCTCGCTTTAACAGATATGAGTGGGAAGAGCGAAGAGTTGTATAGCATGTTGCAGGGAGTTTTTGGAGGCGTCGTTATTTTAACGAATCTTGCGCTGCCCTATTTTATAAAAACCATGACTCTCCCTATCTATCTTATCGGAGCTAGCCTATGGGGGCTGGGAATTACCTACTATGGCGCATTTTACGGGATTCAACACTTCTTTATAGGAGTGGCAATCGTCGGGATTGGACTCCCTATTGCCGGTTTAGCTCGGGTTTATCTTCTTCAGACCCTGGTCCCTGAAGAAAAGATGGGTCGTGCGTTTAGCACGAATGCCGTACTATTATACTTTTCCAACACGATTTCTTTAGGTCTCTATGGTCTATTAGCATCATTTATTTCCATCCAAAAGTTGATGCTTGGCAGTGGATTCATTATTCTATCCGTAAGCTTAGGTGCCCTACTTCTTCATACCGTGAATACGACGAAATTCAGAAGGCGTCTTCCGATAAACCTTTTTAAATAAGTGGTTATAGGAACCCACACTTTTAAACCCGTGATGAAGAGCAATCGAAAGGATTGGATGATTGGTATGTAAAAGTGAATACTGACTTCGAAATAGACGGTACATCTGTAACCAGGAGTAAGGGGAGAGCCCAGCTTCTTCTTTAAAAAGGTGCGCGAGTTGATACTTGTTCATTCTGGCTACAGCAGCCATCTGGTCCAACGTCCAATCTTCTTTATAGCTTTCTTTCAGAGCATCGATCACTAAATCAATACTGCCCTTGCTTTGAATGGTCGGAAACTCCGTTTGATGAGATCCAGGTCCATATTGAAGCATCATAATAGAAAGTTGAGTCAAACTGTTATCAAGAAACAATTGATTGATCGGTGGGTTTGATTTCTCGTGAAGAGAAATAAAGTCTCTTACAAAAGACATCCACTGCTGAATCTGTGGATGGCGAAGAGAAATAAACGAAAATTCCGGTTCCATTTTTTCTATTCCCATTTGTTCGGCAGCGGCATGCAACATAGAAGGCTGGACCTCGATAAGGAATTTTTCCGTTGAAGCCTGCAGCTGTTTATGAGTATCGACAGGATTAAATATCAGGAATTCATTTCGATCTATAAGGATGTCACCATGAGGAGTCTGGTATTTGCTCCTGCCATAAGGAGAAAAGATTATCTTATAGCACGGATCACTTCTCCAGTCCCGCTCACCTAATTGTTCACTTCGCTTAAGCAGCAATCCATTTTCATTTTCCAAAATCATGCGTAGATCTCCTTGTTTAGGTAGATGTATAGAAACAGATCATAATAAGTTATCCAATTAAGATATCTCGATAAGGCTCTGGTTATTGAAGAAATTTATCTTGAAATAAGGCCATCATTATTATCCCATGCCAGGCACCGTTCCTGAATAATTGCTCTTTTTGTTCGCCTTCTCTCTCAAACCCTAATCGTTCGTATAACCTAATCGCCCGCTCATTAAAGGAAAATACTTTTAGATACACCTTATGTAGATTTAACTCCAGGAAGCTATATTTCAGCAATTCATTCATTGCTTCTTTACCATAACCTCTGCCCCAGTAGTCTTCGTTACCAAGATCTATGATGCATTCAGCATTCCTATTCTTATAATCTATATTGATTAAAGATACAATTCCGATAGGTTCGTCGTTTTCCCTATGCTGGATCATATAGCTTTTAGAGTTAGCGGATTTAATAATGGAAAGGATGAAGTTTTCGGTATCCTCCCGTGTATAAACGTCCAAATTAGGACTGGTGTTTTGCATTACGTTAGGGTTACTTCTCCATTTATGATAGATATCGGTGTCTTCCTTAATGACTTTTCTTAAATAAATGCGATCTGTAGAAAACAATTTTATCACCCTTATATACTGATTTTACATATTCTTAAATGGACATCTATTCTGCCAAATGGAAAATCAGGTAAAAAACTCAGAGGCCACCCAGGTCTTGCCGGTATAGTTTTCTGCAATGGTCCCCCCGGCAAAAAAGGTAGAAATCAGAATAGCAATGAGCCAACTTATCATTGTGTTAATGATATAACCCTCTTCATTTTCTTCATCTAAAAACCCCTTCCTGGTAATTCGTGGTTACACTGAACGACTGTTGATTAACGCAAACACATAATGATCGACATACTCACCATATAGACGTTCGGACTTTTCAAGGCATCCCTCTTTTTTAAAACCCAGCCTCTGCGGGATAGCCAAACTTTTTTCATTTCCAGTCGCCGCCTGTATTTCAATCCTTTTTAAGTCCAGTTCGTCGAAGCAGTAATCCACGATAGCCTGACACGCCTGTGTCATCAGCCCTTTTCCTTGAAAGGATTCCCCAAGCCAGTAACCAATCGATGTAGATCGGTTTGACCAGTTAATCGTGTGTAGTCCTGCCACTCCGGCGAGCTCTCCTTTATACCAGATGCCCGCCTGGAAACCATCATTATTGCAAAATTGCTTTAGTGTGCCTTCTATGAACTCTTTGGAGTTCTCAACTGTTTTTGTTGCATCGATCCATGGAAGCCATTGTCTTAAACTGTGTCGCGAGGAGTCCGTTAGTCGAAATAACTCCTCAGCATGTCTTACCTCTAACAATCGCAGTTCCGTATGTTCGTTAATCACATGTTTAAACATTTACAAGCATCCTCTCTAGTAGTTTATAGGGTTAATTCAGCTTGAGCCGAGAATGTTTTGACCATTACTCTCAACAACCTTAACGTCTGATCATCTTCCTCAAAAATCTCTTGAATCCAGTTCATTTCTACCTTTAAAAGAGACGTAATATTTTTAACGGCTCTTTCGTGGGAGGAGGGCGTTATCGATTCATAAATCTCAAGCATCCTCTTTCTTTTTTCTTGAGGTAAATGGACGTCGATCGCCTTAAGTCCAAGCCGGGAGCGATCCCTCGCGTATCCGTATAATATTGCATTGGAAAGGTGGCTCATAACGTAGCGCAGCATCTCTTGTGCCCACATCGAATTCCCTCGTTCCTTCGCTTTTTTATATTGAAACAAAAACCAGGCTACATCGGTAACGTGATCTTTAAATTCAGCTTCCGATAATGTTAATTTATGCTCGACCTTATACTTATCCATTAGACGCTCAGGATCATATAGAACCGTAAAATAATCCTTATTCTGAAATGTTTCTTCGGTAACTGTAAATAAATCCACATGAAGCCAATCGTTGTAGATTGCTATGACTTGTGGGGCTATGATAAATATGTCGTCGTAGAACACGAGATCTTTATAGGCTCTGAGATGATTCAGTCTTCGAGATAAAAATGGTTTTTCTTCTTTTTCATCTACCAGACAATACAAATCAATATCGGAATGCTGGTCATGCTCATTTCTGCCCATGGACCCTTTTAAAAATATACTTCGAACACCAGGTTCTTCTTTTAAGCTGTTCACAAGTATTTCAACGGCTTTTTCCTGACGCATACCCATCACCTCTTCATGTAAAGATAAATATTACGCCATCATATCGTTTTCTCCCAAAATTTTCAACACTATTCTAAAATTAAGTGGTCTAATATTTGTATCTGTATGTATGGAAAAAGAATAGGGGGCTGTCACTTTAACTAAGCGTTCCACTTTCGTTTGTTATGACCTGAAATCATCGTAAGTTCTCTACATGTTGTGTAATAACGCTTGTAATCTCAGACTTAAATCGTGTCCCATCCACCACGAGGTCTGAATTTGGTTTTGTGGTTTGTAACATTGAAAGATACCCTCGTCGCCCTTTAGACCTGTAGTTATCTAAATCCTGCACTATATCTTCAGCAGAGCCATCTTTAAAATCTCTAATTATTCTGCGGGCCATTGCAACATCCAAAGGAGTATCAATAAACACTGCAAAATCAATAAGGTTACTTGTTCTCCTATGTAAATAAGCAAATGGAAAATCTACTATTATGTAATCTAGAGATTCAGTAAGTAACTGTTGTACATCTCTAATAAGTGGTGATAAGTCCCAATCATCAGGGTTAGAACCGTTTTCTATCCATTCAACCATGTCTTCAGGACCCTCAAAATCATAGTCATCAAAATAGATTGCTTTACTATTGGAGAGCTTCTCATTTAGATAAGAGGTTATTGTCGTTTTCCCGCCACCCGAGACGGCAGCAACAGCTATTACCATTGGTGTTTTTCTTCTCATTAAACTCACACATCTCCTAATATATTTCGAAATTCGCTAGTGAATAATCCGGCCTGTAAAAAATTAGCTTGCTCTTATTGACCACTCGCCCTTTAAGTACACCATTCCCTTGGATAACATCTCCAAAAATTTAGTGTAGTTTATTTAGTGACGATGCCCACATAAGTTTTTTATCTAATGGTTCCCTTCCGAAAAATACTTTAATCTAACATGCTGTATGTTTTCATCTGCTTGCAAAATTATTTTTTTGAAAAATATCAGTATCTGTTCAAAACTGACTATTCAACAGTGCATGGTCCATGTTTCGTTAATGTTATGCACTGGGTGTCGTTCAATTTTATAGGTCATCAAAAGCACTTAAAAAGACATGCTGCTTGCTCAAAAAAGGTTCTGTCCCCAACTGGGACAGAACCTTTTCCCTTATTTCAAGTAATTCTCGATGACCCCGCGAACTTCTTTGCCTGTCGCATGTTTATTCACTCTCTTCATCACATACCCCTGGACTTTTCCTGCATCCGAAGGTTGTTCGGCTTCTGTTTCTTCAATCGCATGCTTCACATAAAAATGAAGCTGGGTCGAACTGAGCGTATAATCCTTTTTCTTCAATTTTAGTTTTTTCTCAAGAAAGTCTATCATTTCGTCCTTGATTGTATGGAATGTCGCTTCTTTCTCCTCTATTTTCGCTTCTGCATCCTGATAGAGTTCAATTTTCTCATCTAGATCTTTTCCTGTTTGCAAATCCATCGCCTTCAGCTGTCTAAGGAGTTTCTCTTCTTCACTCAACGCGACGGGGACGTTGACATCATCCACATTGATATGACCCCATCCTCCTTCTGCTTTGTCTGTTATGCGAATCAAGAGGTTTTCTCCCACATACTCAGAAGCATCCCATTCGACTCGACGGTATGTTTCCTGGTTTCTTCCTGTCGCTTGCTTCAGTACTTTTCCATCCGAGACACGGATCAGGGAGACCGATAATTGATCGATATTGTTTCCCCCTCCAATCAGAAAGTCAATCGCTCCATTGCCGCCAAGCTCAAAGACCTGGGATTCTAAAATGCCGGTGGCTGCGTCGCCACCGCTTGATTCAAGGAATCCCCACAGATGATAACGTTCAGGATCTATCTGGTCTTCGGCCTGGGCAAACGGGCCGCCCCAGCCCCAATCGTCCTTCGCTGTGACATGCGCATCCGAGAATGTCTCTCCTTCTACGATGTTCCAGCCCGATAAGTCACCGGTTTGGAAATCATGGTTTTCAAGCTCGCCATGTGGTGGGACCGTTTCAGTTTCTTTTTTATAAACAGGGGCAGTCTCCCCGAAGGCACCGTTCATTGTCCAGACATCCATGGACACAATCTCTGGGTCGCCTCCTTCACTCCATAGCTCTATGCCAAGCGCATCATACCTTGTGGGATAGACGCGAGAAGTGATGCTCTTCTGTCCATTGGCATATGCTTCAACCATCGAACGATCTAAATAAAGATGCAGCTGCCAACGGTCACCGTTCAATTTCAATTCTCCATCTTGGACGCCTTTACTCACATCCGGGTCCATGCTTGATTGATTCCTGTCGATCGCAAACCTTTCTTCCGTGGTATCGTAATACACGAGCGTTTCTTCTTCGCCGTTTTCACTCTGACGTACTTTAATCCCCACTTTATCCGCTTGTTTCGGATCGATGTCTAAGATGATTTCAAGCATGTCGCCTTCCACATCCTGAATCATTTCATTCGCTTCTTTCATTCCTTTGTTTTCAAAGGATACCAGTGACTCCCCTCTTAAAGATTCCAGTTCCTGTATCGGCTGCAATCCGAGATCGTTGTTGTCTCTCAAGGAAAGTTCCACAGGCAGTCCAGCATTGTGCGCCCAGCCTGCATCATAATGTTCTTGCTCGCTTCGTTTGTCTTGAGCAATGCTGAATAAAATCGGCGTTCCGTCTTCATCCACCATGCCGCTTGGACCTGTGAAATGCTCGCCATAGTCGAACATTTTCGGTTCTTCATGATCCGGAACAAACGCTAAGTTTTCCTTATCCCACGTGCCTACCCAGTAGAAGGTATATTTGACATTATGCGGGCTGTATCCATCGAACCATGGGTTAATAAAGAACGCATATTTTTCTTCTCCGGATTCATCTTTTCCGAGCGGAAGAAAGACGGGTAGTTCCCATACATCCCCCGTTTTTGGATAGGCTTCTGAATCTCCGGTAAAGAAAGGCTTCTCGTAAGTCCAGTTTTCCAAATCCTTTGAAGAATATAGCAGCGCCGTTCCACCTACTTGATCAATTCCTGAACCCATCAGCTGATACCAAGTGTCTCCATCTTTCCAAACAAATGGATCTCGGAACTGTCCGTACATCACTTCACCCTCTTCTGCTGGAAGGTTTTCTTCCTGTACCGTTACGGGTTCATCAAGCATGCGCCATTCCTTCAACTCAGGATCACTTGGGTCCTCACTAACGGCAAGCCCCGTCATTTGATTCGGGAATTTACTGTCATCCCCTGCCGTGAAGAATAAAACCGGTTCCCCGTTTTCATCGAGCGTTGCACTGCCGGACCAAACCCCGTCTGGGGCCACCGTGCCCGCGTCAGGTGCAAGAGCCGTAGGAAGCTCTTCCCAATGCACCATATCTTCACTAACCGCATGTCCCCAATGAATATGGTGCCAATAAGGTCCTTGTGGGTTCTTTTGATAGAAAATGTGATATTTTCCCTTGTAATAGATCGGTGCGTGCGGTTCGTTCATCCAATGTTCCGGAGGCATAAAATGATATTGTGGTCGATGCTGATCGCCGTCATAACGCGTGCGGTCCCAGTCCATCGATGGTTCAGGGAGCGTTTGACCGTCGAAGTTCTTTACCATTGACTGATACTCTTGCTGAATCTCTTCTGCAGTCTTCGCCTCATTTGCAATTTTCACTTCATCCATCAAACCATTGAACATATTGGCCTCAAACACCCCATTAATCAGTGCTGCCTGGTTGTGTTTTCCAATTAATAGGTCTTCACTGGAAGCTGTTATCCTTCCATTGGGGGTTTCTGTCTGGCCGACGAGCTCTCCATTCAAATATAGTTTCATCGATTGGTCATTCCGATCGAAAGTAGCGGCCACATGGGACCACTGATCCTTTTCCAATCTTTGTTCAGGCGTAGCGGAAACCTCTTGCCACTCACCGTTAATGCCTGCCTGGAAGGAAAGTTTCCCGTGACGGCCCATTCCTAAAATAAACCCTTCCCCTTTTGACTCATCATGCTGGTTGACGATCGCTGATATTTGATTAAGATCTCCCCACTCATACGCTCGTGGAGCTACCCATCCTTCTATCGTAACGGCATTTTCGGGCTGGACAAATTGTTCGTCCGCATGCGTCACCCACGTGGAATACCCATCAAATAACAAAGCATTTCCTACCAACCCAGGCTTCCACAACGGATCAGAGGATGCTTTATACTCCGCGTTATTAAATACGTACTGCACAGGATTGGACTCTCCACTGACTTCCTCTTTCGTCACCTTTCCTTCTTGTTCATCAAATGACCAGTGAGCAAGCGGACCGGTTTGCTTCACTTGGAAGTCGTCTACATTGATATGTCCCCACCCTTCTGTAGAGTTGTCTACAATTTTCAGATACACTTCTTCTCCTAAATATTGCGAAGCATTCCAAACGACTTTCGAATATTCTTCAGAGTCGTTCCATTCGGTATTGGTTGCCTTCAACAATTCTTGATCATCTTCCGCCCGTACAAGGGCTACATACAAGTCGTCAGGGTCGTTTCCTCCACCAATCAAATAAGAAATCTTCCCTGTTCCAGATAAGACAAACGAAGAGGAACGCAGGACGCCGGTTTGCCCGTCGCCACCGTCTTTAGCGCCCCAAAGATGGTAGTTACCCTCATGGTTGAACGGGCCTCCCCAGCCCCAATCCGTATCCTTGGTTACGTCAGCCGGGCTGAAAGCATCTCCCTTAACGACGGTCCATCCTGTTAAATCACCCGTTTCAAAACCACCATTCTCAAGATCGTCTCTGATCGGCTCTCCTTCTGCATACACCTGAAAATCATCGACGTTAATATGACCGAATCCACCACTATGGTAATCTACGACTTTCAAGTATAGAGTCTCACCAAGATAGGCACTGGCATCCCAGGAGACGCGGCGGTATTTCTCGTCGTTCGCGCCTGTTGCTTTGTAGAGTTCTTTCCCGTCTGACGCTCGGACAAGAGCTACATACAAGCGCTCCTTATCCTGCCCACCTCCGATCAAGAATTCAACCTGCCCTTTTCCGCTTAATTGAAAAAGATCCGATTGAAGCGTTCCAGTCCGGAAATCGGAATCACTCACGTTCTCGGAAAAACCCCAGAGATGGTACTTTCCTTCCTGTTCAAAAGGTTTGCCGTCCCAATACGTTTCTGTTTGAGAAACGCCGTGGGTGAAGGCACTTCCGCTCGCCGTCCATCCTGTTAAATCGCCCGTTTCGAAATTCCCATTTTCCAAGGTGTTCGGAGCGTCTTCAGGAATCGTCGTTTTCATTGGTTCCACGTTCGCCTTGTTCAAATTCGTAACCTTCAATTGACTAAGATACGCCTCTCCTCCAGTACTGAACATTTCCAGCGTGGAAGGGGAATCTTCTCTGAATATCTGGTCTGTCAGAACGGTCGTCCCTTCATTCCCGAACAATTCCACAGACGATCGATCCAGAAGGATTCTCATCTGAACTTTCCCGTCCTCCACTTTCAGCGGTGCTTCATGGACGGCTGCAAAATCAGCTGAGAAGTCACTCTCCCCTGATGAAGTCCGGTCCACTGCGATCTTCTCCTCCTCTGTGTGATAAACAATCTTAGTCGATTGATCGTTTTCGTTCCTCAACGTAAACCCAAAGGAATCCGCAGAGGACTGAGTGATATCAAAAGAAGCGGTTATTTCAAGCAAATCATTGACAGAATCGCCGAGCGTCTGACTTCCTTCTTTCACTACTTCATCCTTTCGCTCTACGGTTTCTCCTCTCAGCTGTTCAAATTCAGCTACAGGCTGTTGTTGGAGCTGGTAGCTTCCATCTTCTGTTGTACGAAGATTCAATTCCCGCGGAATTGACATTGCTCCACGGAAGTTTTCCGTCGGTATGTCCTGCCCATACTGCCAATTATTCATCCAGCCAAGCAAAATCGTCCGTTCTTCTTCTTTCGGCAGGTTATTCCACGTTACTCCAGCATACATGTCTGCTCCATAATCTAAAGGAAGCGGTTTCATTTCTGTGGAAAAAGATTCTCCATTGAAATTTCCCACGACATACTCCATACCAGAACCGCCGGCTGAAGAACCTTCACTCACACTCATCGTGAGCGCCCATTTCTTTTCATTTTCATCTCCGTCGACCGACAGTTCTACAAGATCCGGGCACTCCCAAACCCCTTTAGCATCTGCCGGACGTTCGAAGGTGTCGGTATGCTGCCAATCTTTCAGGTTATCAGATTGGTAAAATTCGATGCTCTGCCCTGCGGACACGACCATGATCCATTGACCTGTTGCTTCATGCCAGAAGACTTTTGGATCTCTAAAAACATCCGTACCTTCGGGCATTTCCATGACCGGATTTCCTTCATACTTCGTCCAGGTTCGTCCTTTATCATTGCTGTATGCAAGGCTTTGAGTTTGGTGTCCTGCTTTTTCATGAGTGAAGACAGCGACCATAGGCGCTTGATCACCTGTTTGGAACCCTGCCGTATTCTGTTTATCTATGACTACACTCCCTGACCAGATATACCCTTTTTCATCCGGATACAACGCAATAGGGAGCTCCTCCCAATTAATTAAATCCTTGGTGACCGCATGCCCCCAATACATCGGGCCCCAATGATTCCCCGTTGGGTTATGCTGATAAAACAAATGATATTCCCCGTCATAATAGACCAATCCATTCGGATCATTCATCCAATTTTCAGCTGGTGAATAATGAAATTGTGACCGGTATGGATCAGGCGAAGTTCCTTGACTCTCCTGCGCCCCCTCCTCAGCCATTGGATAGGTCGGAAACAAAGCCATGATTAAAATCGCAATCGTCAAAACGGTGGTGGACCGACGAATCACATGTCTCAAATAATCTTCCTCCTTCTAAATTGTAAGCGCTGTCAAAAAAGTGCGCTGATTTTTAACGCATAGAAAACCCGTCTGTTCTTGCATCCAGTCAGACGGGCTTGTGAGCTTCTTGTTGAAAAGGAAATAAAAGTACGGTTAACAGTAAGATGATATTGACGGAATACAACGGCAGGATGCCGGGTATGAACCGAATACACAAGAGCAGCAGAACAAATCCAGCGATAAAAGAAAGCAGCCGCCCAGGGTAAAGCAGGAGCAGATGAAGGGCGTTTTTTAAAGCTTCTTTTGCCTTCATTCCATGACTGAGAGGGTTGAACGTTAAGATAGCCGTCATCAGCACCCCTCCCCCCAGAAACACGGTACCGCTGAAGAAAAGATAGAACCATATTCCTGTGAACTGAAGACTTGTATAGATGTTGACCCCTAAAAGGCTCAGTACAACACACGTACTTAGGCACACTACATTCGCAGAAAGAAAAGAGCGTTTATAAATGTTCCAATAAAACGCTGCCGGAGGAGGACGCCTATCTGCCATCCACTCTCTCAATAAAGCTACACAGGCGGTAGAAGCAGGAAAGATACCGAAAACTCCTCCACCCATCAGTGTAAAAGCGATCCACAATACATTTAAAATCGCAAGCCGCATCAACCAGTCACAGACAAGGTAGATGAGGTTCCCCGTACCTTTCATCTTTATCCTCCTTTAAGCGTTTGGATTCCAGATCGATCTCATTTCGAATATCAACGAGGCTTTCACCTCTACCGTTCCGCGGACAGATTCCATCTTTAACTTAGCTTCATAATTCGCTGCCGGTAAGTATAAATTCGTCATGCTTATTTCTCCATCCCCAAGAAAGAGTTCGACCGAGGAACGGTCACAGATGAGCTTAAGATGGAAGGACGAAATATCACGATTCAAAGGTGCCTTACACGTACAAACATATTCCTTTGAGAAATCAAGCTCCGCCCTGTCCCTTTGAACGGATATCACATTTTTTTCGCGATCAATTTTAACCTTCAGACCTGCGTCCTGCTTTCCAAATAACCGACCTTCGAATACCCCTCCTTTTTCAACTTCTACATCTAATTCCCATATAAAAGGAGAAGCAGGCTGGGATAGCTCGGTGGACTGCTGTTCCTTAAGAAAGCAACGCTTATGCTCCCTTCGTTTTTCTATCAATCTTGTAAGCTCTGCGATCGGCTTCTGTATCAGGCGTTCCTGACCTTCCACCATAGTTAACGTCAATTCCCTTGGGATCGTCATCGCACTTCTCCATGGATCTGTTGGCACATCATTAGCGTATTGCCAATTGCTCATCCAGGCAAGAATCACCCTTCTCCCAGGAATATCGGAAAAGGACTGTGACGCATAAAAGTCTTTTCCATAGTCAAGCCAGCGCACCGTTTCTTTTGTTTGATGAGGAACAAAGTGCTTGCCATCAAAGGACCCGATAAAATATTGCGTGCCAGATCCACCTGAAGGAGCGCCTGCATCAATCCCGATTGGCAGCACCCATTTCTTTTCCCCAGACGTTTCATTCGTGAGAGGGAACAAATCAGGACATTCCCAAACACCTTCTTGTTCGCCCCATCCTTCTCCGAATTCACTAGCATAGGTCCACTGCTTCAAATCAGGCGAGGTGTAGAATTGAACTTTTCTCCCTGCAGCAAGTACCATCACCCACTTTTCTGTATCTTCATGCCAGAAAACTTTCGGATCACGAAAGTCCTTGATACCTGGGTTTTGAATCACCGGATTTTCGTCATATTTCACCCATGTCCGTCCACGATCCTTACTGTAGGCGATGCTCTGCCTTTGTAAATCTCCATCTGCGTGTGTAAAAACAGCAACAAGACCCGGTTTTCCATCGAAAAAACCACTCGTATCCTTGTGGTCTACCACAGCACTCCCCGAAAAAATCATGCCGAGATCATCTGGATAGAGGGCTACAGGAAGATGGTCCCATACGATTAGATCCTTACTAACAGCGTGGCCCCAGTGCATCGGACCCCACTGTTTACTATCTGGATGATATTGATAAAAGAGGTGATATTCCCCTTCAAAGTAAACAAGTCCATTAGGATCATTCATCCACATTTGTTCGGGGGTGAAATGGATGTGAGGCCGATACCTCTCCTGATAATACCCATCCGTCATCAACGCCTGGTTTTGAATCATATGTTATGGCACTCCTTCCAACAATATTGAATCTTTCATATCAGGCGAAGTTTATTTCGCGTGACATTTGAGTGAAAATCATTTAGTTTTTTGAACCTGTGTGTGTTAACCCTTGTACGTAATACCTTTGCAGGAAAGCAAAAATCAACAGCATCGGCACAGTGGCAATCGTTAAAGCAGCCATCACTTGTCCCCACTTAATTGGTGGTTCGTTCATAAAATACTGCAGTCCAATCTGGATGGTACGCATACTTTCATCCGAAGCGACAACAAGCGGCCAGAGGAAATCATTCCAGTGGTTGATAAATAGAACAATCGCCACAGTAGCGAATACTGGTTTAGAAAGCGGGACAATGATCCGGAAGAAGATTCCGATTTGAGAACACCCATCAATCTTGGCTGCTTCCTCCAATTCCTTAGGAAAGTCGAGAAAAAACTGGCGGAATAAAAAGATAGCAAACGCATTGGCGATAAACGGAACAATCAAACCAGTGTAAGTATTCACCCACCCAAGGTCATACACCAAAACGTAGAGAGGTAAAAAAATACTTTCTGGCGGGATGATCAGGGTAGCTATAATGACGCCAAGCCAGAAACCAGCCAGTGGAAAACGAAACCGTGCCAGGGCATAACCAGCCATTGAATTGACAATAAGCCCAAAGACAATGATGCCTGTTGTATAAATCAAGCTGTTTAAAATGTACTTCATAAGGTCGACACGTTGAAAAGCTGCGATATAATTGTGGAAGTATCCCCCTTCGACTTCACTCGGAGCCGGCGGCAGAAAGGCTTTCAGTGATTTCATATCCCTGAAAATTTGAAATTCATCTTTCAACGATGAAACAAGCATCCATACTAAGGGAAAGAGAAAGATGAATGTGAGTAGAATCAAAGATACATATAAGACGACTCTCTGAATCCTTTTCTTTCTTTTCATAGCTTTTACCCCCTCTCCTCACGAATGAGCACACGCTGAATAATGGTTATGGTAAGGACAATCAGTGTAAAGACGACGGCCATAGCTGAGGCATAACCCACATCTCGATAGTTGAAGCCCGTTTCATAGATGTGATAGACCAGAGACTTGGTAGACCCAAGCGGTCCTCCCTGTGTCATAATCATCGGCTGAACGAGTAATTTAAAGGCAGCAATGCTGATCGTAATAAAAATGAACAAGGCAATGTTTTTTAAACCTGGCAGCGTCACGTGTAAAAACTTCTGCCAATTGCTTGCTCCATCAATATCTGCCGCTTCATATAAATGGTTCGGAATGTTTTGAAGGCCTGCCAGGAAGATCATCATCTGGAAACCGGCCCCTTGCCAGACAGACATGACAATGATGGAATTCATGGCCTGATCAGGGCTTGTAAGAAAGGGTTGTGGAGAAATCCCTATAAGTCCGAGCAGCTGGTTGATTAAACCTTCGTTTGGATTGTACATAAACGTCCAAAGAATCGAGACCACAACCAAAGACATCACGACAGGCGAGAAAAAGGCCGTTCGGAAAAACACGCGGAACTTTAATTTCTTATTAATGAGCAAGGCAAGCCCTAACGCGACCGCCAGCTGAACAGGAACGACAATGACAGAAAAGTAAACGGTATTCCAAAAGGCTTGGCGGAATTGAGCATCCTGCCATATATAAGAGAAATTCTCGAAGCCGACAAATGAAATATCATCCGGTTTTAAAATATAGAAATCTGTAAAGCTATAATAGAAAGCAGCTCCCATCGGATACAAAAGGAATACGCCCAGAAGAATTAAGGCAGGAGCTAGAAAGAAGTATCCTGTCATCGCTTCTTGGAATGCCTGCGACTTTCTTCTTTTCTTCCTCTTTGGCGGCACCTTTTTGATCGATGATTCAGATGGATCCTTATAATCATCATGAACAGGCAGTTGTTTCGCAGAAGAACTATTCCCTTTCATATTGGTTCACCCTCTCTTTCAAACCCGTGGACGACCGGTTTTTAAAAATCGGAGGGAGCCTGCAGCAACTCACAGGCCCCGACCAATCATCGTACTACTCTTCAAAACGTTTCAATTCACGCTCGACACGTTGAACCTGCTGTTCCACCACACTCTCTACATCTTCTCCTAGAGCAGCGGCGTGGAAGGATTGAGCAAACGCATCGGTCAATACTGGATAAGCAGGTGTAGCCGGGCGGGCATGGGCCGTTTCAAGGACTTGTTCCTTCATAACGCTCCATGGAAGCTCATTGAATTTCTCCATGTTTTCGAAGGCAGACTTCTGAGCAGGCGGCATGCCTGTAGCTTTCGAGATTTTGACGGTGGCTTCTTCATTCGTCATCCACTTCATAAGCTCGACAGCTGCTTCAGGATTTTCTGTATTATTTGTGACAGCATAAGCCATGCTTCCGGATGGAGAAACTTTTTCATCTTTGAAAGGGTACGGCATCATCCCCCAGTTCAAGCCTGCGTCTTCAGCTGAAACTGCAATCCATGGACCGCCTAAAGCAAGAGCTGCATTTCCTTCTTCAAACTGCATTTCACCAGGACTGTCTGTAACAACACCTTCAGCAAATAGTTCTTTCACATAGTTTAAAGCTTCAATGGTTTCAGGACTATTTAAATAGCCATCCACTTTCGTACCGTCCTCGGAAATCAACGCGCCCCCATTAGACCAGGCAAGCGGTGCACCCATAAACGTCAGCCATTCACCAACACCGTAGTTCATAAATAAGTTCAGTCCATAACGGTCTTCGTTCGTCAGCTTCTTAGAGTTCTCCATCAATTCATCCCACGTCCAGGCTTCTTCTATAGAATCAGCCGGCTCAATCCCTGCTTCATCCAACAAGTCTTTGTTGTAATAAAGCATGACGGAAGCTTCCATTGCCCCTAAGGAGTATAATTTGTCGTTGTATGTGCCCTGTTGGATAATCGAATCTACATATTGGCTTTTCGTTTCTTCGTCAACATAATCATCAATCGGCTGAATCACTCCAGCTTCAGCAAAGCTCGAGACATAAGGGCCATCGACTGCCATCACATCCGGCAGGTTGCCTGCTACAAGAGCAGCGTTAATACTGTCACTGTAAGCACTTGCTCCGTCATCAATGATAACTTCTGCGTTCACATGGATGTCGTCGTGCTCTTTGTTGAATGCATCAATTAATTCAATGTACGCATTTGTTTCCTCTTCACCCGTTTGATGAATCCAAAAATCAAGCATGACATCTTCATCACCTGTAGCTTCAACACTTGTATCAACGGCCCCGGTCTCCACCGTGTCACTTGTTGCATTCTCCCCCGCACTGCCACTATCTTCTTCTGAATTAGCGGAACTATCATACGAACAAGCCGCAAGCATCAACATTACAAGAATTCCTGCCAACAAATACGATAATTTTTTCATCCTCCGTACCTCCCATTTGATAATTGAACGCAAAACAACTACCCACCAATTTCATATAAACGTTTACGTAATCGTTTACTTTATGGTTAAAAAGAGAAGGCTCTCGTTAAAAAGAACCTCTCTGTACCAACTCTGAATCGAGCATGACTTCTGTGTATTCCTCTTCTGACCCATTTATTCTCTTAAGCAGTTGCTCAACGGCTACTTTTCCAATCTCAAACGCCGGCTGCCTGACGACCGATAAAGGAGGTGAAGTGATCTTCATCCAATCATAATCGTCATATCCTATGATGCCGATTTCCTCAGGAATTTTAACCTCACGTTCCTTAAGGTAAAAAACAGCTCCCATCGTCATAACATTATTTGCAACAAACAAAGCAGATACTTCTGCTTCATGAAGTTCTCTTGCTAATTGATAGCCTTGTTCAAATGTGGCTGGTCCCTCTTTAATAAACTCTTTCCTTACGGGGACCCCTTTTTCTTCCAGCGCTTGTTTATACCCTTTTAAGCGTTCATCACTAGTAGTAATTCCAAGGGTTCCTGTAATAAAGCCAATCCGCTCGTATCCTTTGTTAAGAAGAGCCATGACAGCTTCATAGGACCCTCGAAGGTTATCAGCTAGAACTATATCTCCTTCAATACCGCTCGGATGACGGTCAATATAAACGACGGGATAGTCTCCTTTTAATTCCTTCTTATAGGCAGAATCTTTCCCATTTACAGGCGCCATGACCAATCCGTCAATCAATTGCGTATTAAAAACACGAATTTGATCTTTCTCAGTTCCTTCATCTTCATTAGAATTACTAAGTATTAAGTTATACCCGTTATCTTTCAACACCCTTTCAATCCCATTCGCAATACTCATGAAAAAGAAATTGGATGTATCTTCTGCAACTAGCGGAACCAATAGTCCAATCGTATTCGATTTACGGCTTCGGAGACTTCTTGCGATTCGGTTAGGCTGGTAATTCAAATCCTCCATCGCGAGGTACACTTTCTGCTTGGTCTCATCTGCTACAAATCTGGTCTCATTGATCACATGAGATACGGTTGCTGTAGATACTTGGGCTTTTTTTGCGACATCTTTAATGGAAACCATGGTTAATCCTCATTTCTAAAACCACTTAATCGTTTACGTAATCGATTACTTTAAGTAGACTATACTATTTGTAAGCGTTTTCGTCAATGTGTTTTTTTAAATATCCTGCTATTTTTCGTCTTATCCAACAGAAATATCATATCCTAGAACTTTAACTTATCCATCACTTTACTTTTCAGATACAAAATATTCTGCATTCACAAAGAATAGGGTTCCAAAGAAAAATAACATGATTATGACCAACTTAGGATAGCTGAATAATCACCTTTACACCTCTGGCAAAACTGTACCATTGATTTAATTGTTCTAACGAATAAACGATAAGAATGAAGAATAAACCTAATTTAATAAATTTCTAGACAATAAGAATAACCAAGGGCTAACTAAAAGTAGAGCGCTTAAATACATATATTTGCGTTTACCAAGCCCCATTGCTATTACCCAACTAAACAAACCACATAGAAATGTCATCATTAGAGTCGTAATAATTCCATACTCCTGAAATAAAGGCATAATGAAAGACAAAATACCAACGCTTACTACAATCCAATACATTATGTAAGGAAATTTTTTAGTTTCCATTTATCTTCTCTCCTTTCAAAAATTCATATTTCCTTCCTAATAAACTGCTGAAGAGTTGGATATCAAGTACCCTTTTTTTTGCTGAATAATCACTACTCACTTCTAAGAAGTTCATGAGACCCCTTCAATTTTTAGTTGTAATTAAATATATTAATATATGATTTGAGCATTATACTTAATAAAGTGAAACAGTCCTATATGGAAAGAAATTTAGTTTTAAACATTTCTATAATATCTGATATAGTAACATTTTCTTTTTACAACATCCTCTCACAGATCCTGATTTCTTTTATTACATCAGTATAAATAAATAGTATTTAAAAATAGGAATAAAAGTGAATGGTGGCGGGTAGGTAAGGAGTAGTAAAACACCATGAGGAGGATGAATCAAATGGAACACAGAATTTCACATAGAAATATGGATGAGTTATTGAAAGGACTTGAGGATGATTATGTAAAAGCAGTCAGAGGTAATGAGGCGACGAGTGTAGAAGCATTCGTTGAACAATTTTTATACGATTCCTGGGATTATAATGATCAAAATATAGATACAATTAAAACCGTAATGAGCCGTTACTCTCAAGGGGAAATCTATGAAACAACCTTTAGTGGCGCTTTCAATGAAATGGTGGATCATGTGCAGGATAAATTGAAAGAGCTTGACTCCGACAAAGAATATCCAGTCATACAAGATGGTCAAGGCGCTTCTATAATTATCGCTTTTGTTGATGGTCTGGTGATTCAATACTTTACGGGGTGTTGTACAGCGGACCAGCTAAGAGAATCGGTTCCTCAGCATAAAAAGATCCTTTTGCAGGCGCTGCGAACGGAAAAATAATTATTCCAAGAAAATATTGCACTAATACAGAAGCTCAGAAAGGTTGAGATCAACTTTCCGAGCTTCTGTTTGTTTTCTCCAGGCTTAACCTGGTTAGGTTGGTACTCGAATACGAAGAATATGGGGATATGGAAAATACGAGGCGGTTCTTATTCTTAAAGATGATGAAGTAAGTTGTTAATCTGAAGTTGTTGTTTCTTCCACTTCTAATGAACTTTCCTCATGATTATCAGGAGGAATATTTACAAAAATTATTCCTAGTACAATTAGAGCCAACCCTATTACCCCAATAAAACTAAGTTTTTCTTTCCATATTAATATCCCGAGTAAAGCTGTACCTGCTATACCTACTCCACACCAAGTTGCATAGGCAACACTTAAAGGTATAGATTTAAATGCCAATGATAAGAAGTACAAAGCCGTACCAAACCCAACAACACCTCCTATTGCAGGGAATAATCTCGTGAAACCATCCGATGCTTTGAGCATTGCGCTACCAAACACTTCAGCAATTATGCCTATAGCCAAGTAAACATAGGCCATACAATATACCTCCTTCTATGAGTACATCATAGATTCTAATGTGTCATTTTTTTAATGGGAGTACTTAATTCTTTCCCGAATTTTTCTTCCATTAACTAGTTATTAGAGAAGGAGACAGATTAGTATGGGCCTTGTGAAAAAATACTAAGCAGAGGCTTCCAAGTTCATGGTATTCTTTTCCATCATGGCTCCTACTATGATCCCTGCAAGACAAACCATCATGACAACCGGAATGATAAAGAATTGCAAGTCCGGCCAGATGATGAGCCCAAGGCTGCTCCCAATCATCATAAAAATAGATGGAAACACGTAGGCTTTGGTGTGGTACAACCAGGCAAATGGAAAGAAATGCCCCGCCGTAATGATCGCAATTGTGAATGGTAAAGCTGACGGATCAGTTAAATATATGTAAATCGTCAAAGGAACCATTACAGCAGGTGTAGAAGCGAGAATTCCAGAAAGCGAAGATAGAGGGTTTATCTTACGAAACAACTGTATTTTCATTAGTTTCGCAATCCACATCCCTACTGGGAGCAGCATCCCTGTTCCATATAAGTAAATCACAGAAAGCAGTTTTACATTTTCAATGAAAAACCCTAATCCCAGCATTACTGCCCAGTAAATGAAAGCACTATAAAGAATCGGAATTCCCCGCTTGTTGTGCTGTGCTAATTCTTGTCTTGCCTGTTCAATATTCATATTAGCCTCCTCTGGTTTATTAAATATATTTTTTTAGTAATTCTAACTTGGGCATTCATTCATTTTTAATCATACTCTCTGCAAAAAAGGTCTTCTATTATGATATGTTTCATATCTTATCTTCTATAACCACTAACACTTCCCCTTTAATATCTATTTGCCAGTGCGAAAGATTTATTGGTCCTTACTATCCCCTCCATCACTTTAGTAAGATGACGAACCTTAGAAGACAGCAGGAACTACCAATGATAAAATAGATAATAAGAAAGTATTCCACTTTTTACTTGAATGCTTCTGGGCATAGTGAGAAGATAGGATTCTTTTAACTAGTAAAAATCGAATTTATTCTGAGGGGGACTGAGCAATGGACCGGAAGGAAAGAGATGAGCAGGTCATTCACCAATACAAACAGGATGAACAAAAGATGATTCTAATTTTTGCTCAATGGTGTGTAAACAATGAGTTGGATCCTTTTGAAGTATATCGAAAAGCTTATCCAAACCAGCCAACCAATACTGCCCTGGAAGATGCCGCGGAACTAACACTCCCTCCAACGGAAGCCCATCAGATCTCTGTAGAAACTTTATTAGAAGTCTTATCTTTATTTGGAAATGATGATCTGGCCTTTGCAGTTAATGAGGAATGGAGCCAATTGGAACGGAAAAGTAATCAATAACCTACTAATAATGTGTCCAGTTCCTAGGTAAAAAAAACATTTTGCCTATCGATTTGTTAAAGGCCCCGTCGATCTCCAACCTGGCCTTTTTAAGGTTAATTTAATATAAAAATAATCTAAGCAGACAATCTAATAAAGCCCTCCTAAATTAACTATAGGAGGGCTTTTCATTAATTTTCAGCTGGAATTTGATTTTATTAATTAGTAGGTAGATGAACGGCTACTTTTTTAATCTGATAGTGATCCGTTTCAAGAATCGTCCAGTGATATCCTTCTTTTTCTAATTTCCCCTGGGGCAGAATATCCACAAGATGCATTTGCAGCCAGCCCCCGATCGTATCAATTTGTTCTTTTTCTGGAAATAAAACACCTAATGCTGTTTCTATATCAGAAAGCAGTGTTTTACCATTCAAATGGTAAATACGATCTTCTACTTTGTTAATATCTCTCGTTTCATTTGAGTCGAATTCATCACGAATCTCTCCTACGATTTCTTCCAGGATATCTTCCATCGTTACCATGCCAGCGCTTCCCCCATATTCATCCAGGAGCATTGTGACGTGAACTTGCTCTTTCTTCATGTTCATGAGCACTTGCTGAACAGGTGTACTTTCAAGCATGAAAGGTACGGGCTGAATGTACTGCGCAAGCGAAATATGGTCCCCACTGCCATAATCTAATAATATCTTTTTAACGTTTACAAATCCGATGATCTTATCTTTGTCTCCATCCTCTGATACGGGGTATCGAGTATGTTTATATGTTTTAACAATATCCATGATTTCTTCATGTGTCATATCTTTAGTTAAAGTAACCATTTCGGTACGAGGTACCATAACATCTTGAGCTACGCGTTCATCGAAAGTGAAAATCTTCTGCATATATGTCAGTTCTGTTTGGTTAATTTCGCCACTTTGATAACTTTGAGCCATTATAATTTTAAGTTCTTCTTCGGAATGGGCTTGTTCATGCGCCGCAGGTTCAACGCCAAAGATACGAAGAAACGTCCGTGCAGACCCATTTAACGTCCAAATGAACGGAAACATGAGTTTTCCAAACCAGTAAAGTGGAGGTGCTAGTAACAACGTCATCTTTTCTGCAAATTGGATAGCCAAAGTTTTTGGTGCCAATTCACCGATAACTACGTGTAAGAAAGTAACCAGGGAGAATGCGACCACAAACGAAATAAAAGCTGCCAGCCCCTGCGATACACCAAGATTATCAAATAAAGGATACAATAGTCTCTCTACCGTCGGTTTTCCTAACCATCCAAGACCTAATGCCGTGACGGTTATACCGAGTTGACAAGCAGAAAGATAATAATCAAGTTCCTGAGCTACTTTTTTTGCTTTTACTGCTTTTTTATTCCCTTCATCGATTAACTGATCTAACCGGGAAAGTCTCACCTTCACCACAGCAAACTCTGATCCTACAAAAAAAGCAGTTAATACGATTAAAAGCAGAACTAAAAGCAAATTCGTTACGAGTATAATGTCCAATAAGTCCCCTGAAAAACGGGGATTCACCTCCAGATTTTTTTAAAGCTTAGTAAATATTATTACAATGTTACCTATTAAATCACTTCCTGATTAAGAAAGTTGATGCATAGTGGTTAATTCATCCGTATCTGTGCATTTCATGTTCTTATCTATAACCAGTCTTGTTTGAAGTTGATAAACTTCCCCTTGTTGCAGGGGTGGAAGATCGGGCGGTACCTGGTAGTAGAACGGTACCTCCATATGTTCCTTCGGTTTGATAATTTGAGCCATAAGTCTTGTAACCACCGGAGCTACAAACTTTGCTTTTTTGCCGTTAGATACTTTAACAAGATCACATTCCAGGCGTTGGATACGGTGTTCTGTCCACCCACCGTATAAAGAAAATACCCCTTCAATTTCACTTGATTTTTGAGAATCAAGAATGAGATCGATTTTAGGACGTCCTAACCTTAAGTAATTTACCAATAGCTTTCTCAGTTTGAATGCCTCCTAAAAAAATTTCACAGCACTGACTTATCCATTTTAACTTTACCACGGGAACCTGAATGTTTCTCCTATTAATACAGTTTAAAAAAAGACCCTCACCGTGTGTTGGTAAAGGTCTTGGTCTCACAATGTGTAATCTCCTACCTTTACCTGAAATGGCAAAGGTCTCGCAAACAACACTAGGTTGCCAGTTTAGCCGGTGGCCTTTAGACCACGTATTGTCGACATAACTGTAAGCTACTCCCCTTTGGAGTATGATTAGCTCTTTTGAGCACAGTTTATACTCATAAACTGTAAGATTATCATACAACAGCCTTACATAACCGTCAATTAGTTAAGCTTGGAAAAGGAAAAATTTATAAATGAGTCCTACCAATTTTTCTTTGAAGGATAATAGTTTTCATTATTCCGGGTACTTAATTCTTTTCATCAATCTTATCCCCTTCTGCCTGGTAAAGAAGAATATACGGAAGCACAAATGTCACAAGTACAAGTGCACATAAAAAAAAGGTTGCAAACCACTCAGCCAACAAAAGCACAGCAATAAAGAAACAAATCAGGATGACCAAAGGGACAATGTAGGCATAAACCATTTCTTTCCCTCCTTATGCACATCTTCCGTTAGCTTCTCCGGTGAAGAATAAATTCATTCCCTATTCCTAACACTAATTTGAAAAGCAAGCGACTACTACGGAACCTATAAGGAGCATGCTGCCGTGAAGAATAAAAAGCAAGGGAATGAGGATATTCCAACACAAAGTCAGAGCCTAAAGGAACTGGTAAATCAACTGAAGCACTCTAAAGACTTTAAGGAATATCAGCTCAAAGGAAAAACTAATAGTGTGCTCTTTTACTTTGAAACCCTTGTTGATCCAAAAACGCTCAACAAGCTGATTCTGCAGTCCATAAAGAGTCACTCTTTTCAAACTTTGGAGGATATGGAAGAAACCATTCCTGTCGAAGGTACGTCCATAACGGGTGATATTTCAACGATAAGAGATAAAGTGATGCTCGGGCATGTGGTCATTGGACTGAAAGGTTCGGATAAAGAAGTTCTTCTTGTACCTGCACCGTCCGAAGAGTCGAGGAAAGTTAGTGTTCCTGAAATCGAATTCAGTGTAGTAGGACCTAAAGAAGCATTTATAGAATCATTGGACACGAATATCAACCTTGTCCGCAAACGTCTTCCCCTGCCTCAATTCACGGTGAAAGAAATGACGGTAGGTAAAATTACCAAAACGAGGGTGGCCGTTCTTTATATTGATGGGATTGCCAATGTTGAAAACGTAAATACGGTCACTCAACGACTCAATAATATAGAATTCGACCAGATTAATGATAGTTCATATATCAGTCAAATGCTCGCCGACAACTCTCATTCGCCCTTTCCTCAAATTTTAGATACGGAAAGACCAGATCGAGTCACAGGTTCTTTAGTGGAGGGAAAGGTAGCCATCATGGTGGATGGATCTCCTCACGCTTTGACGTGCCCGACTACGATTATCGAGTTTTTTTCAGCAACCGATGATTACCTTTCACCTTGGCCGGTAGCTTCTATTTTCCGGTTAATTCGCCTATTTGCAGTTTTCTTTTCGGTTCTTAGCACTCCGCTTTATGTGGCTATCTTAACCTATCACCATGAGATGATCCCGGATGATTTATTATCGACGATCATTTCTTCAAGAGCCGATATCCCTTTTCCGCCAATCATCGAAGTGATTATCCTGGAACTAGCGATTGAGCTGCTTCGGGAAGCAGGAGCCCGGCTGCCAACTAAGGTTGGACAAACGATTGGTATTGTCGGAGGTATCGTCATTGGTACAGCAGCGGTGGATGCAGGCTTAACCAGTAACGTCCTTTTAATCGTTGTCGCTATATCGGCACTTGCCTCGTTTACCACCCCCATTTACCAAATTAGTAATACGATCCGTTTAATTCGTTTTCCCTTTTTATTGGGAGCGCAAATGTGGGGACTTGTCGGGGTCTCAATGGTCATGGTCTTCTTTATCGGACATTTAATTAAGCTGACTTCCATTGGCCGTCCGTTCTTAGCACCTTTGTATCCTTTGAGACTCAGGGACTTAAAGGATGCGTTTATTCGCCTTCCATTTAACAGACAAACAAAAAGACCTATGCAAACACGTACGAATGATCCGCTCCGTTTCAATTCAAAAAGAGCCATAGAAAGGAGGGATATCGATGAATAACTCAGCTGCTCAAATACCTGAAAATTTATTAGTTAGTTCAACCATGGTATTTTTCTTAATTCACTCGATGCAAGTGGGAGTCGGCATCCTTAGTTTTGAAAAATATATTGCGACAGAAGCCGGTTACGACGCTTGGATCTCGATAATCATTGCTGGATTAGGCCTCCACCTCCTTCTTTGGATCATTTATCGTATCCTGCAGGCTGTCGATGGAGATATCGTTTCCGTTCATACGTTCGTTTATGGAAAATATATTGGCGGGGGAATGAATTTTCTATTCAGTCTGTATTATTTACTCCTCTGTGTCACGATTTTAAGAACGTTTATTGAAATTATCCAGACGTGGATTTTTCCACAGCTCCCTTTATGGCTATTCGCATTTATCTTCATTCTGCTCATCTACTATTATGTGGAAGGTGGTTTTCGGGTGATTACAGGGGCCTGTGTGACAGGGGCCATTCTAGGAATAACTCTCCTATTATTTAAGCTTTTTCCTATTCAATATGGAAATGTGCACAACGTCTATCCGTTAATCGACCACTCCATTCTTGAACTATTAGCCTCTACAAAAAGCAGCATCCTCGGCTTTATAGGTATAGGATTGTTATTTGTTTACTATCCTTTTATTAAAAATAAAAATGAATCTAAGAAGTGGGCACATTTCGGGGTGTTTTATACCGTATTGATCTATTTAGTGACCGCCATTGTTGCGTTCATATATTATAGCGAAGAACAGCTAGATAAAATTATCTGGGCAACCATATCTCTTTGGAAAATTATTAACATTAGTTTTATCGAGAGATTCGAATACCTCGGGATTTCCATATGGTTATTCTACATTATTCCAAGTCTTTGCCTCTGTTTGTGGGCAGCGAGCAGGATTCCAAAAAGAATGTTTAATATAAAACAGCGTTATGTACTCTGGGTTTATAGCATAATCCTTTATGTTGCGATCTTTTTCCTGGAAGATCGTAGAGCTATTGATCGATTAAATCATTTCACTAGTGAGGTTGGTCTTTACTTCTTTATGTATATTCCCGTGTTGTATCTATTGGTGGTTATTATAAAAAAAGTGAGGAATCGTCATGAAGCGTAACCCCATATTTCACAGCTTACTGGTTCTAATCCTTTTCCTTACAGGGTGTGTCCCTCATAAAAGTATTGAAGATGCAGCCCTAGTAGATATCGCCGCTTTTGACCTTGGGGAGGAAGAAAAAATCAGAGGGACCATCCTAATTCGCCAATTTCCTCAGGGTGAGGCAGGAGGAGTGGAAGAAAAACATATCAGTGCTGTTGGAGAAAATGTACAGGAAATTCACCGTAATGTAGAACGTAAATCATCCAAGCCTTTAAGGATGGGTAAAGTGTCGATGATTTTCTATGGAGACGAACTTGCAAAGAAAGATATTTCGAGCTATATTGACTTCCTTCATCGAGATCCTGACATCGGAAGAAATGTGTACTTAGGGGTTGTAGCCGGAAACGCTGAGAAACTAATTAAAGGAGAGTACAGTAAGACAGAACCAACAGGTCAATATATAAAGAAGCTTACGGAACAGAATACGACTAAATATATTCCTACACAGAATCTACACGAATTTTTGTATGCCTATTATTCTGATGGGATGGATCCCTCTCTTCCTTTTTTCCAAAGAGAAGGGGACGAGATGAAGTTAGCAGGCTATGTATTTTTTGATAAGAAGAAAATGGTTTATTCGATCCCTTTCTCAGAGGCGTTTGTTCTAAAGTTGTTAAGTCAGGATTTTAAAAACGGCTTACAGTCCATTGAGTATAAGGACCATCAAGTCGTTCTCGAAAATATCGGGTCTAAAGTGAAATACAAAATTAAAGGTGACAGAAATAACCCCGAATTTCATATTAACCTTAATGTCAAAGGTATGATTGGGGAAATCGTTCCTAAAGATAAAAAGATATATACTAAAGAATTAGAAAAAGCATTCGAAGACTATTTTACAGAACACGCAACGCAGCTTATACAAGAATTCCAGGAGAATAATATCGACCCTCTGGGTTTAGGCGAAGTTATTAAAAACCGTCGCGGAAATTTCGATCCAGACAAATGGAAAGAGGAGTACCCAGATGTTCCTGTGAAAGTGAACGTCTCCGTTCGGATCCTCGAGAAAGGAATTGCAGGCTAAGTTGATTCATGAAAGATGAAGGCTGGATTAGAAACACAGGTCTGGCTTTCATCTTTCTTTTGATGAGAAATCTTAGAGCTTAGTTAATTTTATTGTTGTTCTTATCCCTAATAATAAGTTCATATGGAACTTCTTCAACCGCTGCCTCTTCCTTTTTCAGTTCAATGACCTTGTTTACATACCTCTCGATTTTCTCTACTTTTGCATCGGTATTCCATGTCCACGATCCTACATGTGTTTTAATGATGATTTGCAAAGGTTGAGGGTGGAAGGAGTAAGCAAAACCCCGGTATTCCTCGAAATGCATACTTATTTGGTGCTGGATCGAAGTAAAAACAGGATCCCACGATTGTTCTACCTTTTCACTCTTGCTCTTCTCTGAAAGGTTCACTTGATATTTAATCTTCGTTTTCGCGTAAACTTGCTCAGAAATTGCTTCTTTCCATTTTCTTTTTTCACTCTCGCTACTACTCGCTTCCTGCAGTTGAATGGTAATGGATTCATTTGGAGTGATTTGAACCCAATTGTAAGAAGCTCCTTTTTCTGAAAGAGTATCGGCAGCTATTTTCAACACATGATCCATATCTTTTGTAACTTCGTCATTTTCCCAACTTTCTTCTCTGTTCACATACATGAAATCAAAATTTAAATCCTCTAAACCAATCTCCTTCCCTAAACTAACCAATCGCTCTCTTATATTGTCCTTCTGGGTTTCCAGCAGTTCCTTGTCACTCACTTGGACCGTAAGCTTTCTACCTATCGCCGAGAAGCTCAAATCAACACCAGGGTACCCTTCATTTTTTAAATACTCTGGTCCCTCGCTTAATAGTTTTTTCACTTCTTGCTCCTCTTGTTCTGCTTCTTTCATGGTTTGGACTAAGAGTTTTTCCAATTCCTGTTCGCTCATTTGATCTTTATTAGAGTGGTACAGAAACACAAAAGTGAAAACTACACATGTAATAAGGATGCTTCCTAAGAAAAACCACTTTCCCTTCATTCTATACCTCCCCGGTAATGGTCTCTGTATAGAATGTGTATGTTTCCGTGCACTTTTTATCCTTGATCACAAAGCATAAATAATTTTCCTCTTGTTCCACCTGGAAAAGAAACATTCTTTATTCCACAAATAAAAAGAGTAGGCAGATGCGCTGCCTGTCCATGGAGAATAGATGACTGAATTAAAATTAACAGCCTTGTTCGCAGGTACCACTACAAAAGTGTACTTTTTATTATTTATAGAGAAATTGCCCTTTCCTCCGATGATTCACTGTTTTCCCTCCATGTATGGAGGGAGATTATTTGGTAATTCTTCGAGTTCTTTAAATGATATCTCCTGGTTTCCACAACCTGCTAAAACACCGAAAAATAAAAATGATAATAGAATTAATTTCTTTAATTATTCTTCCTCCTCTAAGTTATGGATTTAGCCCTTGCATATAGGCGAATCTAAAACATCTTTTCTTAAGACAACACACAAACAGTAAATTGAAACAAGTGTTCACTCTACCGAGCAATTACCTTTAATGCAGAAAACAAAAATTCAAGATATTCATAAAAAAATTTAAAAACTTTTGCAGGTGACGTAACGTCATCTATTACTCTGTGAATGAAGGAGGGATTTAAATGAAAAATGTTGATATGTTCTTTCTCAAATCTCCGTGGTCATGGAGAGAACTTGCCAAACTACTTCTATTGGTTTTAGTGATCGTTCCAATTTTTATCGAATACTTTTTAAAGGAATATTTATCAGAGGTGCTGCAGAATAGTCTTTATACAGGAACATTGATAGGATTTATGATGGCACTTACCTTTATGTTTGGATTATATTTAATTGCAATAAGACCAAAAAATCTTAGCTGGCAGGAAGTAGGTCTAAGAAGATTTTCTGCGAATTACTGGAAAGCAATTGTTGGATGGACAATAGGATTAATTTTAATAAGCATTGGAATAGTTATAGCTACAGAAATTTTGATAGGTGTTGGTCCGGAGAATAGTAAAACAGATAGCCTCCAATCAAAAATGAACTTGCTCAACTTCTTAATCGGGTTCGTATCTGCAGCTATTATATCGCCGTTATATGAAGAAATTTTTTACCGGGGGTTCCTCTATCGGTTCTTACGCAGTAAATATGGAATTCCAATAAGCATGATAGGAAGTTCATTTATTTTTATGATCGTTCACATTCCAACTTTCAACACATTACCAATAAATTTTGTCTCAGGGCTTGTATTTGCATGGACATATGAGAAAACAGCTTCTATTGTTCCAGCGATAATCATACATGGAATATTTAATGGACTTGCCATTATCCTTACTGCCTTTGGTTGATGGCATAAGCGTCTTCAATAAAATCTATGACCTTCTGCTTAATTGGATATAGGTTTAGTTCATTTGAAGTTTCTTGAGATCGGCGCACCTCCCAAAACTTGTTCATCAGGTTTTCATCACCTTGAAAGGTTTCCTCTGAGAGGATCTCCATGTCTTCTATAATAAGAAGAGCTTGTTCAGATGCTGCTGAGATATCTTCCTCTATACATAATTCAATCCGTCTAACTAGGTTGATCCATTTTTTTGTAGTAAGGTTATCCTTCTCTAATTTCGGTAAACTCTCATGTAATTTTTCCTGCTCTTCCTGAGAGAAATAGGAACTCCATGGTCTATTCTGTGCCGGAGGGAGGATTAGAGAGATTAAATCCTTCCAATTAATTGTACCTTCTAACTTAAGAATATGTAGTAACGAATTTGTATGAGCAATTGATTTCTGCGCTTTTAGTAGCTGCTCTTCCAAATACGATCGGTGTGCGGTTAGAATCGAATCTGTCGATCGGTTTTTTATAATTCTTTTTATTTCTTCGAGTGGTAGAGCAAGGGATTTAAGTAGAATAACCTTTTCAAGAATTAAACAGTCCTCTTCAGAATAGAGTCGTTTTCCTCCTTCGCCTAATTTAGATGGACGAACAAGGCCGATTTGATCGTAATATCTAATTGTCCTAATCGAAATTTTGAACCGCCGGGCTAATTCCCCACTTGATATATACATGGTTTTCTCCCCTTACCTTTATAATAATTGTTATAGATTTCTTCTTAGAGTTCTCCCAGGTAAACCTTCAATTTCACATATTTTTTCAGTATTTAATTAAGCACACTACATGTACGAAGTAGATCTATTTTTGTTTCACAACCCCTATCACCTTATAACCCTTGACTTATCCTCCTCCTTTAAATATTTACCCCTTATCAATAATGGTAACTTAGGTAAGATTTATCCTTTTCCACCCTGCCTCTTTAGCATTCCAAAAATAAAAGAACCTTTTAACATTTTGTTAATTGTCAGACAATTACATGCTTGGTATAGTGTATAAAAATACGAGGAGGGGAAAATTTTGGAGATTAATGGAAGCAGATTTGCAAAGCACATTAACACGTTAGCTGAAATCGGGAAAATTGGAGAAACAGGCGTTTGTCGATTAGCCCACTCGAAAGAAGATCGTCAGGCGGTCGATGTCGTGAAAGGCTGGATGGAAGAAGCCGGATTAGAAACCCGTATCGATTGTTTTGGTAACCTGGTTGGTCGATTAGATGGAAAAGATAAAGACAAACCAATTATCATGCTCGGTTCTCATATCGACTCCCAGCCCTATGGCGGTCGTTTTGACGGTACCGCCGGTGCATTAGGCGGCATTGAAGTTGTACATACGTTGAAAGATAAGGGGATCGTCCCGAACCGCACGATCGAAGTGGTATGTTTTTCTGATGAAGAAGGATCAAGGTTCAATAAAGGAGTCTTTGGTGTCCGCGGTTTGATTGGGCAATTGGAAGAAGGCGAGCTTGAGCGTAAAGATAAAAATGGAGTGACTAGATTAGAAGCTTTGCGCGAGTTCGGCGTGGAACCAGACGTAACTCAAAGCCCTGTCTATCAGCCTGGCGATATTGAAGCCTTCCTTGAATTGCATATTGAACAAGGGCCCGTCCTAGAAGCTAACAACAAACCAGTGGGCATTGTATCCGCTATTTCCGGTCCGATCTGGCTGACAGTCACCCTCGAAGGGTTTGCAGGCCATGCAGGATCTGTGCCGATGAATCTAAGACAAGATGCCTTCCTTGGAGCCGCAACCATCACGAAGGAGTTCAATGAACTAGTCCGGAACGAAGGAACCCCCAATACAGTTGGAACCGTCGGCAGCATCCAGAACTTCCCCAACTCCCGTAACATTATTTCTGAAAAAGTAGAGTTCACTATTGATCTAAGAGACATCGATATAGAAGCTCGTACAAACCTTGAGAAGAAGCTCTATCAAATTATTGAAAAGACAGCGGCAGAACATAATTTGGAATACTCCGTGACCGAAGATACGAAAAGTGAACCCCGTTACTGTGCGGACTGGATCAAAGATATTATGAAACAAGAAGATGAAAAACTCGGGTTTAATTCTCCCGTACTGATGAGTGGTCCTTTTCACGATGCCCTGTTCATGTCCTACATCAGTGACTATGGCATGATTTTCGTCCGTTGTGAAAAAGGGATCAGCCATAACCCGCTCGAGTTCGCGGAAATGGATGATCTCCAAAAAGGGGTCGAATTGCTATACCATACAGCAGCAAAAATCGCTCAGTCATAAACGGAGGGAGACCAATGAAAGCAACCAAAATTTTTGTAAACGGGGAAGTCTTTACTGCGGATGCTGATGGCAGCGTCGCTGAAGCAATCGCTATCAATGGTATTCATATCATTCACGTTGGAAGCACCACTGAAGTTATGAAATTGGCCGACGAACAGACAAAAACCTTCGATTTAGAAGGTAGCTCTCTTTTACCAGGTTTCATCGATGCACACGCCCATCTCGAATTATATGGAACTAACCAGCTCGGGGTGAACTGCAAAACAACAGAAAGTATCGAAGAACTACAGGCAAAATTACGCTCCGCCGCTGAACAAACCCCAGAAGGAGAATGGGTCCGTGGATGGGGCTATAATCAAAATCATTTGTCAGAAAAAAGACACCTGACGAAGTACGATTTGGACAATGTGTCCAAATCCCATCCTATCATTGTCGTAAGGACGTGCGGCCATATCTCTTGTGTGAATAGTAAAGCGCTCGAACTGGCGGGGCTGACCAATGAAACTCCTGATCCCCCCGGAGGTACATTCCATAAGAAAAACGGAGAATTATCAGGTCTCTTACTAGAAGCCGCTCACATGAACATATTCCAACTTGCCGATTATTCCGAGGAAGAAGTAATGCAAGGATTGGAAATAGCCTCTGATGACTTTCTCAAACACGGAATTACCAGCGTCCATGACGCCGGAGGCTATGGAACAAAACATATCCGTTATCTACAAAAAGCGGTAACAGAAAACAAAATCAAACAACGTGTATACGCTTTGTATGGATCATTGTATGAGTCCCCATCAATGGTGGAAGCAGGAATCGAAAGCGGCATAGTGACAGGGCTTGGCGATCACCGCTTCAAAGTCGGCCCTGCCAAAGTGTTTATAGACGGAAGCAGCAGCGGACCTACTTGTAAAATGCGAGAAGCCTACACCAGCCACCCAGAGGATTCCGGTATTTTATACATGGATCAACAAGCCTTAACGGACAGCTTAGGTGCTGCCCATCGTCTAGGTTGGCAAATCACGGCCCACGCGATGGGGGATGAAGCAGTTGAGATGCTTCTCCATACAATAGAAGAATCCCTAACCTCTCAACCTAGGGATGACCACCGCCACCGTCTGGAACATTCCGGGTTCACTCCGGACGACCTTTTACAAAAAGTAAAAACCACTCGTTCCATACCGATACCAAATCCAGCTTTCCTTTATGAATTTGGCGATGGGTATTTAAACGATTATGGAGATCGAGTCCGTTACATGTTCCCATTAAGAAGTTTCGTAGATCATCAAGTACCTTTTGCTCTTGGTTCAGACAGTCCAATAACGAGTGCGAATCCATTACTCGGAATGTATGCGGCGATGACTCGTAAAAGTAAAAGCGGAGAGTCTGTAGGAATGGAACAAAGTATTTCCATTGAAGAAGCGATTAGAGCCTACACTTGGGCAGGCGCTTACGCAAGTTTTGAAGAAAATCAGAAAGGGAGTCTTGAAACCGGAAAGCTCGCCGACCTTGTAGTGCTGGACCGCTCCATTCTATCCTGTCACCCAGAAGAGCTTCTGAACACAAGCGTCGATATGACGGTGCTTAATGGTGAGATCGCCTACCATAAATAATAGGAGGATGCTCATTGAGGAAAGAAAAGTTTGTAAAAATTTACTGTTTGTCGTTGCTTGCCCCGTTTTTGCTGATGGTCTTTCCTTTGTTTGCACTCGGAAACAGGGAAACCCCATTCATCATAGGGCTTCCATTCTCAGTTTTTTGGGTGATTTTCTGGATCATTATCACCTTTATTATCGTTTTATTATTGTATCGAATCGATCCAGATAAAGACGAAGAGGGGGTCAAGTAAATGGGACAGTGGCAAATTGCAATGATCATGATGATCGGCTATCTCGTTGTCGCCCTTTTCATCGGGGTTATGGCCGGTCGCAAGCAAGATAAAGAATCGTTAGAAGAATTTACAGTCGCCGGAGGAAACCTCGGACTATTTGTCATGTGGTTCTTAATGGGCGGCGCAGTATTCAGTGCCTTCTCTTTCTTAGGGGCACCGGGATGGGCCTTCTCGCGAGGAGCTCCGGCGTTGTATATTATCACCTACACCGCTTTCGCCATCCTGCCCTGGTATATCATCGGACCAAAGATTGGGAAAATCGGCCGTAAACATAACATCTACACCGTCTCAGGATTCTTACAAAAACGGTACACTAGCCGTGTGCTGGCTATGCTGATCGGTATTATCACGTTGCTTGCTTCCATCCAATACCTGGCTACACAAATGAAAGGGATGGCATACATATTTAACATCATGACAGAGGGGCGAATCCCGTTTTGGCTTGGGGCCCTTTTATCTTACGGAATTGTTGTGGTTTATGTAGCAACTGGGGGCTTACGAGCTGCAGCCTGGTCGGACGTTTTCCAAGGAATTCTCATGATCGTCATTTCCTGGACCGTCGGTCTGACCATTGTCAATCAGCTTCATGACAGTGTACCGAAAATGTTTTCCAATTTAACGGAAACGAACCCAGGATTTCTGCAGATTGGCACGGAAGGATCTACCATGTCAGCGATGGCCTACACAACCACAATTTTGGTTTCCACCATCGGGTTTCTCATGTGGCCGCATTTATTCTCCAAGTCTTATGCCACTAAAGCTCGTACAATTAAGAAAACGGTCCTTGTTTATCCAGTTTTCGCCCTTTTCCTGATCCCATTACTATTTGTCGGTTTTTCTGCGGTGAACGTTATCGACTCCTCCCAAATTGGTTCGCCCGATGAAATCTTGCCTTTCTTGATTACGACTGTTCTCAACCTTCCCGGTTGGGTATATGGACTCGTGGGAGCCGGTGCCCTTGCAGCTGCAATGAGTACCGCTGATGCCATTACACATAGCGCTTCTCTTGAGTTCACGGATGGCTTTGTCAGGAATGTAAAAAGGGATCTATCGTCTAAGAAGACACTTTTGATCATGCGTATCGGTGTTTTCGTCATCGGTGGCCTTGCCTATTTCATTACTGTATTCGGCGGCCAGGGTCTCATCGCCCTTTTGCTTGGAGCTTATGGTTCGATCGTACAATTTGCACCAGGTGTTTACGCCGCTTTGTATTCAAAGCGTGTCACTGCACCGGCAGTTATCACCGGTCTTATCGCAGGTACTGTAGTAAACTACTACTATCAACTAGTTGCTGAAAGCCAGCCGCTCGACATCAACCCAGGGATCTTGGGACTAATTTGTAACCTAGTCATTGTCTTCATTATCAGTGCCTTTACCCAAGTGAAAGAAATGCCTATGGCTGAAGAATATAGAAAAATCGGTTCATAAAAGATAAGAATCCCCTCCATATTTAATCTTGGAGGGGATTCTTTATGTTCTAACTTGTTTGCTAAATGTAAGGATCTAAAATTGTCCATGTAATCGTACTCAAATCCATGACATAATAGCTACACCAACTAAAATAATTATGACTAAGCTCCTAACTTTACTCTTATTCCACATCATTATTACCGAAGTAACTCCAGCAATTGCCAACAAAGATATACCAGTGTACTTGAAGATATCTATCGAAAGCAGATTGCCCAGAGAAGATAAAAACGCACCAATCGTAAGAAAGCCGACGGTGAAAATGGAATGGAATGATTTAAAATCGTCTATTGCCTCATTCCTTTCACTTTTATCCATTCTAAAATAAGTTACTCCAACCACTACACCAGGAGTTCCCCATAAAATAATAAAACTAATCAAGGAATCTATTCCAATTTCCAAAATGATTCCCTCCGTAACTTCTTGTAACTAAGGTTTTGAAATAACATAAGATGTTCCAACCTTAGTAGAAATATTTGACGTGGCTCTAACATTTGTTGAATAAGATTACTTTGTTCTTGATTGTAGATATTTCTGGGTTAGCAATCCTGCATTAAAGACAGATATAATCATGATGAAGTAAAAGAGTACACGAACTTCCAAAAACCTTTCTTCACCCGTAAACTCAACATAAAAAATGAATGACATATAAACCCTATGGCGGTTAACAGTGTTAAGATCAACTGTCCTTTTAAAGACTTAATCATGCTGCTCCCTCCTCTTTTTCAGGTTTATTTCTTAGAGTCTTGTTGTACCAGGTAGTAGAAGTATGGAGTTTGAAAAAATTCTTAACCAGGACTTCTATTCTTCCTAATAAAGTTTAGACGACTAGTTGTTAGCTTGTGCTCTCACTTTTTCTAATGCCCCCGGTCTATACTTATTACTAGTAAAACCACCTATAATTAAAATAATTACGCTGCTAATTAAAATAGGCATAACTATGACAGAAGCCACAGCCCCTGCTCCAATTCCGCCGCCAAAGCCTAAAAATGATATAAGAAGTACGAGAGGAGCACCTAAGATCATAGCAAAGCCAGTTGTAATTCTATTTGCTTTATCTGAGATCGAAAATAAAGTAAAAAACGTAATAATAGTACCAATAGCAAGAGTTAGAAATACAATAACCAACCATTCCAACATGAATTGGATCCCTCCATCTATAGTGCTCACTATTAACAATAACAAAATATGGAATTTAAATTGCGGTTTATTTAAATTCCTTCATACAAATAAGATGATTTCTATACTATGTAATCGCGCTCCTACATGAACAACCCAGAGTACTTTTACCCTTGGAATGTATAGGAAGCAGAAGATTGAAGCAGACTTTCTACCCCACCCGTATGGTAAGGCATACGTTTGTTGGTGGTATCTATATCTATCCATTTAATTTCATCTATTTCATCTTTATGTAACAGCTGGATTACACCTTCAACCACCTTCGCTTTGAAAGTAATAAACAAAGCATGATGGCCTTTATCCTTAAAAAAGCCTTCATTCACAGCAGCTATGGTTTCAATTTTAATCGTTAAATTTGTTTCTTCTTTGGTTTCTCGAATGGCTGCCTGTTCTAGTGTTTCACCTTTTTCTACGGCGCCCCCAGGAAGTGACCAACCACTATCCTTATTTTTCACCATCAACACTTTCTTTTCAGTTTCATCAAAAATAAATGCGTACGCTACATCCACTCGCTCCACTTACAATCACCCTTTACTCAACAAATATCTATCAACATGAGTGGCGCTTATTTCTTCCTTTAGCGAGTTTCCCACTCATAGTTTGACTCTTGAATTACTTCTAACAGGGAATTGGTTCCTTCTATTTCATACAAACCTCCAAGCGCGGAATCATTTCCATTTTTATTATCCCACACGTCGATTCTCTCCTCCCCGACGGCAACGGTGATCTCATAGTTTTCCTCTGTTCTCAGCCTTAAGGAGTATTGAACATTTGGTGCATCACCCACTTTTGTTAAATCCATAGCCGAAGCGTTCTTAATGATTTTCTCTATCTCCTCCCGGTTTGTGATCGTAGTAGATTCATCGCCAACACTTGAGATATAAACTTCGCTGATTATCTCAGACGAGGTTAATTCCTTATGGATTAGTTCTCCAAATGTTGTCGCTTCCGTTCTATTCACCACCAAAAAAGCAACAATCCCTACCATAATAATTACGCTGACGAGTCCCATAACCTTTTTCATATATCTCCTCCTTCATTAAAACGACTTTCAACATACGCCCTCATTTTTAACCCTACGTCTCAATTCTCCTCCCGCAGGTACACGGACAGCCTTTCTATCTCTTTCCAGACTAAATCCGCTAAGTCTGAAATGAATGATGGTTTCATATCCTTAAAGTAAATAATGTTTTATTTTTAAGGAGGCTCCATCATGAGCGTAGCTTTATTAATCATTCAAGTACTTTTAGGTATCGGATTTTTAATGTTCGGCTTCATGAAGTTCAGCTCAAAGCAGATGGTTGATGAATTCCAGCGCTATGGCTATGCATCTTCCTTTCGCATCTTAACAGGATTGATTGAAGTAACGGCTGCCGTCTTAATGATTGCAGGGATTTGGGTAAGTGTACTCGCACTGATTGGCGCAATTCTAATTATCGGCACAATGATCGGCGCCATCTTCACACATTTCAAGGTAGGAGACCAACTAAAATCCATTATGATGCCTGCTACACTGCTGCTTTTGGCGATAGCATTCGTAGTTTTTGGATATCAACTACTGAACTGGTAATGAATTGCCCCTCAAACAAGTCAACGTAAGTTGGCTTGTTTTTTCTATCTGAAAGAATGATCTACTGCCCTTTTATCTAAATACCACACTGTTCCGCTTCAAGAACCGCTCGTCGAACGTAATCGGTATCCCTTCCCCATCTTTCTCCGCATGAATGTGCAGGTGGGGTTCTGTTGTATTGCCTGTATTGCCGACTTCTCCAAGACGGTCTCCTGCGCTCACTTTATCCCCTTCTTCTACCTCCACCGTGCCAGGCTTCATATGAGCTATGTGAATCTCCACGCCTTTACATGACAAAATTACATGGTTGCCGGCAGCGGATGCCTGTTTATTCGGAGTCTCCTGCGGTGAGATATCTTCATATTCATCGACCGCGGTGGTGACCTCGCCGCTGCATGGACTATAAAGCGCAGTCCCATAAATCTTATAATTTTCTAAATTGGCCGGTGAAAGACCTGATGCTCTCATTCCCCACGGATTTAACTGCAAAATATCGTACGCATATTGCTGGGGCAGGTACTCGTTATGATAATTAATGGAAGGATCGGATCCACCATGGCCGAATGCATACACCCCGTCCTTCATCGGGAACGAAAGTTCAATAGCCTCATCCCAGTCTGGCAGGATATAGCCGGACAAGCCATTCACGGCTATCATGCCAAAATAGATAACCAGAACAATACTGATACCTACGGAAAATTTGTAGCTTTTACCTTTCTTCGGGCCTTTCTTTGGTAATAAAGGGATTCTCTTTAAAGTGAAAAAGGAAACCACAATAAACAGAATCGGCCAGATCAACCGTAAGTAATAGATATAAATATGCCAGGGGCCAATGATAAAAATGAACGCCATAAACATGAACACGGCCAGCCAGTCCAAAACCAGCTGCTTTCTGCTGGCAAAGTCCGTTTTCAATAAATGATGAAATAAAAACAAGGGTAAGATCGTGTAAATCGCTGCCTGAAACCAAATCATAGAGTATGAATTCCTTCCTTACTATATTTTAACGGGAATCACTTGGTGCAGTGATCCCTTCCTTTGTCATAGCTGTTTACTCGGATAACTGCCATGATCTTCATATTCTTCTACGATTAACCTGAGGGTAAGTTTCAATAGATCTGGAAAAACTACGCGTACAACATTCGGTACTTGATGGGATGGACCAGATTACACATATCTAATCCTATTCTCCTATTCCTTCATATCAAACTATAACCGCCTTTATTATTCACCACCGTTCAATTTTGCAAAAACTGCATATACAATTTCTATACACTGAAAACCCTTTCATTATGATAAGAACCCCGTTATACTAGGTTTATAAGATGATCATCGAAGAAACAAAAGTATAATTATGCAAAAATTACCACCTTTAGAATCAACGCAAGGAGGATCCTCATGGTACTGGATAAAAGACGTGCACACTTGTTATCCATTATTAAACAATCCTCTGATCCGATACCAACGAAAGATCTAGTTGCCAAAATGAAAGTTTCGCAGCGCACCATTTATTACGATATTGATCAAATTAACGATTGGCTGCGTACTCAGAAACTGGATCCTATTGAAAGTAAACATGGTGAGGGACTGTTTTTGCCTCCTTCATCTAAAGCAGAACTCATGCACGAATTGGATCAGAGCTTTGATGATTGGCAGTATCAGCTATCTAAACAGGAACGAGAAGTTCTGATTAAAGCGAAAATATTACTGGAAGAGCAAGATGCCTCAATGCAGACGTTTATGGATCTTACGAGTATGAGCCGCGGAACGGTTGCCAAAGTGATCAAAACGATCAAACAAGAATTCAAGGAAGCCGGTTTGCGGCTGTATTACGACAAACAGTCAGGGTACCGTTTAAGCGGCCCTGAAGATGCGAAAAGGACCATACTTTCCAATATTCTGGCTACCGTTCTATCGCAGCAGGACTGGCAGAATGTCAGAAATGAAATTCAAAAAATGATCCTGCCCGGCAGCGATACACGGGAAAAAGAAACAGATCAGTGGCATTCAGTAAGACAATTGCTTATGGAAGCTGAAAAGGAATTAGGTTTAACGCTGACCGATGAAATGATGGAGATCCTCTCCTTACAGATCTTAATGATCATGAAGCGAATTGATTCAGAAAAGTATATTTATGTTCAATCCGCAGAGAAAGAAGTTCTGCAGCAGACGAAAGCTTATCAAGCTTCCCTGCTGATTGCGAATAAACTCGAAGCCTTACGAGGGGTTTCTTTTCCAGAAGACGAAGTTTATTTCATTACGATGAACCTCCTGGGATCGAAAGTCCAGCACGATGACTTCAGCCGCTATACCGAGCAGGAATTAGCCGGACTGAAAGAGGTTGTGCAGCAGATGATTGCCGATTTTCAACTGTATTCCTGCGTAGTATTTGATGACAAGGAAGCGCTTGAAGAGAATATGATCTCTCATATTAAGCCCACTTATTACCGTCTCAAGTACGGGGTGCATATCGCGAATGACTTAGCGGAGACCATCCAGGAAAACTACCCGGATATTTTCCATTTAACAAAACGAGTGATGAGACACCTGGAGATTTATATCGGGAAACCAATTCCTAATGAAGAAGTGGCTTATATTACCTTACACTTCGGCGGATGGCTCACCAAAGAGAAAAAGCAGGTCGAAACCAGGCTCAGCGCGATTATCGTTTGTGAAAATGGGATTGGAACGTCCCATATGCTGCGCACCCAGTTGGAGAATTTAATTGCCGGACTCAATGTCATCACGACCCTGTCAACGAGAGAGTTTCAAAACAATGAATACCAGGCTGATGTGATCTTTTCAACAAATTATATTAAACCGAAAGATATTCCCGTTATTCATGTTCCAGCCATATTAACAAATATCGAAAAAGAGCAGGTCATGCAAAGGGTGAATGAACTATTCGACTCCAAGCCATCTGATAAAAAACCAGTCGACCACATGCTCGAAGTCATCGAACGCTATGCGACGATTCACCAGAAGAATGAATTGAAACAGGAATTGATTCACATATTAGAACAAACCACTCCCGGAACAAAGGAGATTCAAAAGCCTATGCTCAATGAATTATTAACCAAAAAGACCATTCAATTAAAAGACCAGGTGTCAAGCTGGGAGGAAGCCATTAAAACGGCCGCTCAGCCGCTGATCGAGCAAGAATCGATTCAGCCGGAATACGTGCAGGCGATGATTGATAACGTAAATGAGTTAGGTCCCTATGTCGTCATCGCACCGGGAATCGCCATTCCCCATGCGCGTCCTGAAGCAGGAGTCGAACGGCTCGGGATGAGTTTCCTGCGATTGAAAGATCCGATTTATTTTTCAGACCAAGAGAAACACCGCGCTCAGTTAGTAATTGTTCTAGCAGCTATAGATAACCAAACCCATCTGAAAGCATTAGCACAGCTCACGGAATTGTTATCGAATGAAGACAATGTGGATAAGCTAATTGCAGCGGATGATCAGGAAACCGTTATTGAAATTATCAACCAATCCGTAGAAGGATAAAAATTTGAGGAGGAATTTAAAATGAAAAAAGTATTAGTAGTATGTGGAAATGGACTAGGCAGCAGCATGATTGTAGAAATGAACGTAAAAGCAGCACTGAAAGAACTAGGGAAAGAAGCGGACGTTTCCCACACCGATTTAACGACCGCCAAATCAGAACAAGCGGATCTCTTCCTAGGTTCAGAAGATATTGTCGGTAGTCTGGATGATGGCAGCAAAAACGTCGTGAAACTGAAAAACCTGATGGATAAGAACGAGCTCCGTGAAGCCTTAGAACAGAATTTGTAAGTCTACTACAACCAGAGAAGGAGCGATAACATGATTGATTTAATAATGAAGGACATCTTAGGTACCCCTGCCATCCTGGTCGGTATATTCGCCTTAGTCGGACTCCTTGTACAACGTAAAAACTCGGGCGATGTCGTTTCCGGAACTCTTAAAACGGTAATGGGCTTTGTTATCCTCGGGGCTGGGGCGAATGTCCTCGTCCAGTCCCTGGGACAATTCAGCAGTATGTTCGACAAAGCCTTCGCTGTCGACGGAGTCATCCCGAATAATGAAGCGATCGTCGCACTTGCACAGGAAAGTTTCGGTACAGAGACTGCGATGATTATGTTGTTCGGTATGATTGTCAATATTCTGCTTGCAAGATTCAGCCCCTTTAAATATATCTTCTTAACCGGACACCACACAATGTTTATGGCCTGCTTAATCGCTGTTATCTTAAACACCGGCGGATTTTCAGGTGCAACACTTATTATCTTCGGATCGGTCATTCTCGGAGCATTAATGGTTCTTTCTCCAGCGATGCTTCAGCCTTTCACACGAAAAATCACCGGTTCCGATGACTTTGCTGTCGGCCACTTTGGTTCCGTTGGCTATTTAGTTGCCTCTCTAGTTGGTAAGGCTGTCGGAAAAGGATCAAAATCAACAGAGGATATCAAAGTACCAAAATCTCTTGGTTTTCTTAGAGATACATCCGTTTCGGTATCCCTAACCATGGTCATCCTGTTCTTTGTCGTCGCAGGTGCAGCCGGCCCAGCTTTCGTTGAAACAGAATTAAGCGGCGGACAGAACTTCATGGTCTTCGCGTTTATGCAAGGTCTTACCTTTGCTGCCGGCGTATATATCATCTTAGCTGGTGTACGTATGCTTCTTGGAGAAATTGTCCCAGCCTTTAAAGGGATCGCTGATAAAATCGTTCCCAATGCGAAACCAGCACTTGATGCCCCGGCTATCTTCCCATTTGCCGGAAACGCCGTAATCATCGGTTTCCTATTCAGCTTCGCTGCCGGACTTGTGAGTATGCTATTCTTACCTTTATTAGGATTAAAAGTAATCGTACCAGGACTTGTTCCTCACTTCTTCACAGGTGCAGCAGCCGGAGTCTTCGGTAATGCCACCGGCGGACGAAAAGGAGCCATCTTTGGCTCGATGGCGAACGGTGTTATGATCAGCTTCCTGCCAGCCCTGCTGCTTCCGGTACTCGGATCACTAGGATTCCAGGGAACAACGTTCGGAGATGCAGACTTTGGACTAGTTGGAATTGTGCTCGGTAATCTGATCAACCTTGTCCAGTCAAACGTAATCGTAATGGTATCCATTCTTGCTCTATTAGCTCTGCTGTTCTTCATTGGCTTTAAATCTAAAGCTAATACAGACAAAGAGGACCCCGATGCAGCTTAACTTGTAAACCCTCCCTTCCCTTTGGAAGGGAGGGTTTTTTGCTTACATAATCTCAGAAACTTATTTCTGTGAGGGCATCAGCCAGCTCTTAGCTTTTCTTTTAACCCGTCATCCTGGAAACGAATGACAGAAATCTTGCCTTGATTGTTCGTATTGATTCGTCCTGTGACGTTGGCTGTTCCGGCTTCCCCATCCTTGCTGTACTCTACTTTAACGTCGAATCGGTACGCATCATTTTCGATGTCCTCGACTTTTGCTATTTGAATATCGACGGGTTCTAATGCGTAGCCTTTATCATAGGCCCACGGCAGCCAAATCATTACATAGTTTTTATTAACAAAGGTTTCATAGTCATCCTCTGGAAAAAGAGGCCTATATTGCTCTTCCACATAGGCTAAAAATGCAGCTTGGGATTCGTCCATCGCTTGCTTCAGCTCGTCACCCGGGCCCGTAAATTCGTACTCCAGGTAGGTGCGGACGGTTTCCTCCCCTTCCCTGCTATCGTCGGAGCTTTCACTGTTCTCTTCCTCAGAAGCGCTTGAGCTGTCTTCACTGTCCTGAGAGGTATCGGATGCCACTTCCTCACCAGCGGATTCAGTGCTGGAAGATTCGGATGTCGAGCAGCCGGCAGCTAATACTAATAAGGTTACTAGTAGAGCGGCTTTCAATAATGTTTTTAAAATAGCCAGGACCTCCTCGTTTGATCTCTACTATTTATTACGAATAGTATCGTTAAACGTTTCAACTGGTTATGCTATTACCAGCCCCAACTTCAACCGGTCATAATGAACGGATCCGGAAGGTTAAGAATAATTGCCACACAGATCAATCAGCCGGACAACAGTTGATCTTACTTAACTAATGAAGCCCGCAGATTAACTCCGTACTCCATATATCCCTTCAAGCAGGTCAACATATAAACCCAACCTTCTTTGTTATCTAACAATTGATTTAAAAAACCTTCCTCGTTTTCTTTAAATCCTTCTTCGTTCACCTCTACTATGGTACTCTTGCTGTCTTCCTCTGTTAATAGGACAGTTACGATATGATTGCCCGCCCATTCGAAGACAATTTTCTTATTTGCTTGAATCTCTTTGATCGTAATTTGTCCTTCAGCGTTGTATTCTTCGTATCTCAGGGTAACTGTTTTTCCTTCTTCCCATCTTTCTGAACTTGAAGAAAACCAAAAACCGCCTATTTTCTCGGGATCAACGAAAGCCTCAAATATATCATGTGCGGGTTTATGAATCCTCATTTTAGTGACGTTATTCAAGGTTACTTCACTCTCCTTGCTATTTTATATTTGGTCTGTGATGCAATTTTCACTTATTATAACTCATAATTAGGAGGCAATCCCTGATCGATCGTTAAATATTATCCAGTCTGACCGTTTAAAAGGATTGGCGTTCGGAAACTAGTAGGGTAAGACTTTTGAGGAAAATAAACCAAAAGAATGGGTGAACAAGAAATGCTAAGCCATGACACCGCAACTTCAATTGATGATTCACAAACCAAAACAGCTCTTGTTACAGGGGCTAATTCAGGAATGGGGCTTGCCACTACCGTCGACCTGTTGAAAAAAGATTTTTATGTCATCATGCTTTGCCGTAACGAACAACGCGGAAAAGAAGCGTTGCAAACAGCGAAGCAGCAAAGCAAGCGTGATCATGTGGAGCTGATGCTGTGTGATCTCGGTTCTCTTGAAAGCATCCGTGGCTTCGCCGAACAATTCCACAAGCGTTTTTCAAAGCTCGATGTTCTGATTAATAACGCTGGTGTTGTTACCACAAAGAGAACGACCACCGCCGATGGCTTTGAAAGTATGCTTGGAATCAATCACCTTGGCCACTTCTTGCTGACGAACCTTCTTCTTGAAAAAATAAAAAGCTCAGAACAAGGAAGGATTGTTACCGTATCCTCCGGAGCACATAAAGCTGGGAAGATTCATTTTGACGATCCCCATCTGGAGAAGAATTTCAGTGTCATTAAGGGCTATGCTCAATCAAAGCTTGCCAATATCCTGTTCACGAGGCAATTGGACGACCTTCTCAAAAACACATCTGTAAAGGCTAACTGTGTCCACCCTGGAGCTGTCAGTACGAGTCTCGGCATAAACCGTGATACTGGTTTCGGCAAGACCATCCACTCTGTTTTGAGACCCTTTTTCCAAACACCGGCTCAAGGGGCGGATACGGCTGTTTATTTAGCTACCTTCCCGGACCTCACTGAGAGCGGTGAGTATTTTTATAAACGAAAGATAGCTGAACGTTCGGAACTGTCTCAAGATAAGACGCTGGCGGAGAATTTATGGGCGTGGAGTGAGCGGGAGATCGCACGTGTAAATAAAGACTTATTGAAGGATCTGGACGAATTAAAGGAATCATAGAAGTACCTAATGGCCCTCCCAGCAGTGAGGTTTTATATTTATTACAAAATACAAATTGTTACAATTAAGTTAAATATAAACATAAAGGGTATCATCCTTACCATTTAACTGGTACGGTTAAGAAACCATCAAAACAATGACGTAAGAGACGACTGAAGATATAAGGATGGTGAAGCTCTGGCTAGCGTACCAGAGCTTCTTTTATTATGAAGAGAACTTTTAGAAACGTGGTTACTTATTTAATTTCCTGAGGGAATTTAATAATGAGTCCAGTTCCTGGGAAATTTTAAGAAGTTCTTCGTATTCCGCATTATATACATAGGCCACATACAATTGCTCTCTCAGAATTTCTATTTTATTTTCCATTTCTTCTTTATCATCCAAGGAACCGCCTCCCTTTTATATGAATAATAAATACCCGTTAAAAATGCCTGTAAATCTTGAAAAATCTACATTCTTCGACAAATAGATTTTTTAATAATGTACGGTCCCTTTTAACCAAGCACATTTAATTAGTTCTTTTCCACTAAATTGTTAATTATAAGATTTAATATGTCCGCTTCAGAAAAACTAATCTACTTCCTTGCAAATGGTATTCTATGAAGGCATAATGTTTTCAAATAAACCATCTTCACATATCTATTAAAAACGTGGACTGAGTTTAAATCGAAGGAGGCTGCCAACATGGAACAAGCATTTTTCCAAGCGCCCTCAACATTTGTTGGAACGGTTGAATTGAAAGTGGAGGATTTAGAAAGATCGATCCAGTTTTACACCGAGATAATAGGCCTACAGGTCATCGAGCAATCTGAACAAAAAGCTGTTTTATCAGCTAATGGAAAACAGGCCTTACTTACGATTGAGCAGCCTCCTTCCATTCAGCCAAAAAGTAAAGCCACTACCGGGCTGTATCATTTTGCACTTCTTCTTCCGGACCGAACTTCCTTAGCAAAAGTATTAAAGCATCTCGCTGACCGTGGGATTAAACTTGGCGCTGCCGATCATCTGGTCAGTGAAGCACTGTACCTGAATGATCCCGATGGCAATGGAATTGAAATCTACCGGGATCTTCCGTCAAAAACGTGGACTTGGTATGATGGAAAAGTCACCATGACCGTGGATCCGCTCGATTCAAAAGGTATTCTTGCGGAGCTAAACGGAGTGCAGTGGGAAGGTCTTCCTGCAGAAACGATTATGGGACATATCCACCTTCACGTTCACGATTTAGATCAGGCCCGGCGTTTTTATTGTGATGGGTTAGGGTTTGGTGTGACCACCGATCAATTGAACCAGGCTTTGTTCTTATCATCGAATGGATATCATCACCACATAGGGTTAAATACTTGGAAAGGCACAGACGCCCCGCCTGCTTCCGAGGAAAATGCCGGACTGAAACGATACGCGCTGGTGTTTCCTAGTGAAGTCGAAAGATATCAGGCTGCCCAGCGCTTGAAGCAGCTTGGATATGTGGTGGAAATGGAAGACGAACAGCTGGTCACCCGGGATCCATCAGGAAATCGATTATTGTTAGACGTTCAAAGTTACTAAATCGGTAAATAAGCCGGCAGGGTCTCTTATTAAAAAAGAAACCCTGCCGATTTTTTAGTTCGTTAAACAAAGTGGTGAAACGTTCGCCTTAATGGACTCGTATGAATATGGTCATACATAGGATTGAACGAAATGAAAGGAGTTGAACATTTATTCTTTCTCGATGGACATTTCGATTTTTAAATATTTTTTCCGATGTCGTTTTTATTCTAAGTATGGCAGGTTTACTTTATTATAGTAGCTTCATGGGTAAAACAATAAAGTGGGAAATGGCTGTACCTCTTGCTCTATTGACCTGTAGTTACTTGCTTCTTTTCAAACCACCTGAGTTTATTAAAGTCATTCTGCGGGATTAGGCACGTCCACATCGTTATTATCCTATGTGAAAATAACAAAGCAGCCATGGAGAAAACCCCCATGGCTGCTTTGTTATTGGATATATCTTTACTGGTAATTGATAATTGCCGGGTTCGGATCAAGCGTCAGTACCTCTTCGGGAGTCAAGACAGGTTCATCCTTGTCGTAAAAGATTTTGAACCCACCGTATTGAACCGCTTCATTCCGTACGAACTTACGATAGAGCGACATCTTCGTTGCAGAAGGTCCCCATCCATCATAGTTTAAGGCGACCTCAATATTTTCTGTCGGCTGGATCGCTTCTTTATTCGTCAAAGCCTCATCCATAAACTGATGAACAAGTACAATTTTGTCCGGAAGTTTGTTTTCTTCTACTAATTTCGAGAGGTAGTCTACCGCTTCCTGCACTTCTGCACCGTTTACCTGCCCCAGATCAATGCCTGGGGTTTCCCCTTCGTCTACATGGAATTCGGTATCAATAGCCAGGTGGACGTGCGGGAGCTTCAACCATTTCTCAAGCAGTTTTACCTGATGAAGGACAGAGTCCGTTCCCAGCTGAACATCCAACATAAGTATAGCATCATTCTCTTTGGCAAGCTTAGCGTACTTATCAATTTGTTCAGGCGGTGTGCGGGTATAGTGCTTTCCATTCGGACCCGGATCCCGTTGAGCGACAGTGGAAATCAACTCAATGGTTGGAATAGCAGGTCGTTCGGGATCGGCATTCGAATAGGCCTGAGTCTGTTCTTTCAACTTGTCCATAAGCGCATCAGGTTCCATCTCCCCGAGAATTCCCATATTGGTCGAGTTCGGGTGTCCATAGTAGGCAACCAATCTGTGATTCTTCAAAGGTCCATCTGTTTTGTCCTGGGCCCCTTTCACCAGGGTCTCTCCGACGGGAATCATTCGTTCGCGCTCCCCACCGTGAGCTTCCACTTTAGGCATCTTCGCCAGTTGCTCTTCCGACAGCTTCTCTTTCAGTGGCTTCGCATCTTCATCCGGCTCGATCGGCTTATAAGGCTGAGGAGGCTTCGTTTCTTCCTTTTCAGATGATGCTTTACCTTCTTTCTCTTCATCGGAGGCGGATTCCTCTGACTGAGACTTCTCTTCTTCATCGTTCTCAGGACTTGATGATGTGCTCTCTGTGCAAGCAGCCAGGACAATAACCAGGAGCATGGCAGAGAAAAGCAGGCTTAATTTTTTCACAATACTCACTTCCTTGTATGGAAATTTCACAAATCTACGACACTATGTATCTACTGAAGCTCAAATTAAAACATATTCCACATATTAACATAATCTGATAATTTATGATTTTATTTCACATAAATGAAATAAAAGTAATACGACGGAAATCCCCACCTTGCCCACAAGAAGACAACAGCGATGATTCGGATGAAATTATTTCATAAATAGGATTATTCCGTTTCACATTTTCCATTAGTGGAAAATAATTACTGATTTCTTTTTGATAAAAATAGGAGGGGTAGGATGAAATTAAAAGGTGAAGTTGCTGTAGTTACGGGCGGTTCAAGTGGAATTGGCGAGGCAGTGGTTAAGGATTTCTGTGAGCAGGGGGCAAAGGTGATCATTGCCGATTTGAATGAACAGGGAAATGAACTATCTACTCAGTTAAATGACCAGGGATATGAAACTTTGTTCAAAAAAACTGATGTCACTTCTGAGGAAGATATTAAGAACATGGTGCAGTCGGCAGTCGATACATTTGGCTCCCTGGACATTCTATTTGCAAATGCCGGAATTGGCGATGCCACGCCTGCGCACGAGCTATCCTATGAAGAATGGAAGAAGCTGATGGATGTGAACATTAATGGTGTTTTTCTATCCAATAAATACGCCATCACTCAAATGCTCGAACAGGAAACCGGTGGAGCAATTGTAAATAATGCTTCAATCCTGGGGCACGTAGGCCAGGAATCGGTTACCTCTTATGCGGCAGCCAAGGGCGGAGTCGTTAATCTCACACGTACATTAGGGGTGACCTATGCGAAAAGAAATATTCGTGTAAACGCGGTATGTCCCGGCTATGTAGAAACAGCAATTCTGGAAAATGCCGATGAAGAAATGCGCCAGGGGCTCGCAGGTGCACACCCGATTGGACGTCTTGGTCGTCCCGAGGAAATTGCAAAAGCCGTCAGTTTTCTTGCGAGTGACGATGCTTCCTTTATGGTCGGAGCCAATATGCTGGTGGATGGCGGCTATACGGCGCAATGAAGTATTTTTATACACTGGCTTCCTATTAGCCCCGCAATAAAATAAACGGAGGAGCTGCCTGCAAAAGGCTGCTCCTCCGTCTATCTAAGACCCTCTATCCTATATTCGAGCGTTCATTCTTCACGTCAGGTTCTTCCTGAGTAGTGGATCTCATCTTTTCCAAAACTTCCCTGGTAGAATCACTAATTTCCGCCTCAAAATAAGGTTCATAGGCTTCAAGCGGTGCTTTTTTCGTAAAGTAAACGGCAAGTAACACTCCAATCAATGATGCCGTAACAGCGATGACAAATGGCAATCCATACCCCATAGCCTTCGCCGCCACATAAACGACGGCCCCGATAATGATCCCGGCATAAGCTCCTGCCCGGTTCATTCTCTTCCAGTACAGCCCAAGGAAAACAACGAGGAAAAATGCTGCACCAAACCCACCGTACACATAGACAAATCCCATAGCCAAGAACCATGGTGGATTAATAGCTAAAAGAACGGCTGCAGCTGCAATTCCAAATATACTTAAGCGGAGCCAGTTCTTAAACTTCTTCTCACTGATTCTTCTTGGAGCGATGTTCAAGTACACATCATAATAAAGAGAAGTAGCGCAGTGCAAAAGCATTGAATTTGCCGTGGAAATAGCAGCTGCACAGATAGCTACCAGCGTGATACCTCCGATAATAGGTGGCGTGTACTGCTGGATGACTAAAGGAATGATGTAGTCCGTTGTTTTGTCTACAGGTATGCTCGGTACCAGTACTTTTGCCCCGAGGCCAATAACGATCAGTGGAGTCATAATGAAAATCAACACTACGATCGTACCCAGGACCTGTAAGATCGCTACTTTCACATTTTGAGGAGCCAGCATCCTCGTGACCCAGTGAGGGGAAGAAGGGGTTCCTAACGAATTCGATATAAAAATAGAAAGTAATGCACCAATACCAAATGTCCCAAACGGAGACAGTAAAATACCCTCTTCAAGTTCCGGCCCTCCTACGTTGGTTGGCGAAGTAGTCGTTGCAAGCGTATCGACTATATTGCCGATTCCACCCGTTAACGACCAAACCACACCACTCGCAAGCAATACGCCGAGCATAATCAAAATCGTGTTCAATGTATCCGTGGCGGCTACAGACCAGAATCCGCCCACACTTGTAATTAATATAAATAATAAGAATCCGAAAATCGCAATTTTATAATCAATGCCCGTGATACTTGAAAAAACAATGCCAAACCCTGTCACCTGAATATTGACCAGCAGCAAATAACCGATAAACATTAAAACTCCAACAATCGCTTGCAGTGCACTCTTGTTCTGAAATGGTTCAAACCTGTGCCGGATATATTCAGGAAAGGTCCTGGCAGGCTTTTCTGGTCTTCTGATTTTATAGGCGACAATAGGGATTAAAGCTCCCCCAAAACACCAGCCGGCTACCCAGCCGATCACAGCCGATACACCCGAACTGTACAAATAGCCAGGGACCCCGATGACAGAAGCTACACTTACCCATGTTGCTGCTGTGGTACCGATTCCAAGGAGCAGCCCCATTCGGTGTCCGCCTGTTGTATAGTCATCAATCGACTCTGCTTTCTTAAGACTCTTTACATTGGCCCAAATTAAAAAAAGAACATAAAAACTAAATACAATTACATACCATATCATTTGTCAGCAACTTCCTTCCTGCACCTTATTTATACTTAAATAGACGTCCGGTGGCTCCCCACCGTTTAACACCTGACTTCTCCACTCTGTACAAGAGAAATGTTCCTAATAGGAAGGAAAAAATCATTGTCCCCACCCAAACCATCATTGCTAAGAACATGGCCATCCTCCTTTTTCCGATTGTTTTATAGTGAAACTGTTCAACTGCCCTCCTTTTGAAAAATTAAAAACCCTTCACTCACGAAGAGAGAAGGGCTTTGGGCAACTGTCTTTTGGCTGCCGCTTGCTCTCTCATCTCCGGAATAGCTTTCGCCTTCCTCTGAAATTGGCACCGTGCATAAATCAGCCGGTTGCCGAGGCTTCACAGGGTCAGTCCCTCTGCCTCTCTCGATAAGAAAATTCAAAATATTCGAATGTTAATTAGACTCCATTCTATCATACCCCTCTATTTCGTCAATTCATTATTTGAAATTAGTAAAAACACATAAAAAAATCATAGAGTAAAAGCGAACGTCCATACTGAACCATCGCTCTTTAAGAATCCTTCCATATTCTCTTACAATCAACAAACCGATTCCCTTCAAAAGAAAGCTTGTAGATATCTGGCATAGCAAGCTTTTTCCAGAACTCAAAGTCGTATCGGTTATCAAAATAATTCATAGTGAGCACCATAATGTTACCATGCGTACCGATGGCAACATTTTTATTTTCATATTTTTCTAATACGTTGTTCAAGGCTTTTACGCCTCTTTCCTGGGCGTTTATATTTGATTCTCCGCCTTCCCAGGAAAAACGTGGGTGAGACCATACTTTTTGAATCGCTTCCTCAAAGTTATCAGCTCCTCCCTCTATTAACTTCCTTTCTTTAAAACCATCCATTATGTGAATTTCTTGCTCGAGAGCAGAAGCTAATCCTTCCACGGTCTGTATGGCCCTTAAATAAGGACTCGAGATCACGTGCTCGATATTCTCGTCTATGAGCAGTTCGCTAACTTTAGCCGCTTCTTTTGTTCCTTCTACTGATAACGGCCTTTTTAATTCGTCTGGGGTATATGTAGAATGAGCGTGTCGCACCATATAAATATTTGTAGTCATGAGAGCCTCCTGTATATTAGTCAAGTAATCTCGTCTAACGGTTTCTTCAAACGTCTCTCCAGCCTCTAATGTGCTTCCGGGAATTGCTGCCACCTAAGCACTCTACCTCGCCTCTGCGTTTTTATTATATCTCCGTCTCTCTTGCTTTCAACATACGTTCATATGCCTGCCACTTCGCCATTACTTTATCTAAAGCGTCTGAATGTACCGCGCCATAGCGCTTTTTTCAATGCTCCCTCTCCTTTTTTCTTGGAATAGTATGTCTTAGCTATTAATTCCTAGGAGCTAGAGGGCAAAAAAAAGAACCAACAGACCTTCAATCTGTCAATTCTTATTCCCAAACCAATGCTCTATAAGTTTATAAATATTTGCCTTTTTTGCTTGTTCGACTAAATACTCTATATCCATATCGTCTTTATGAATTAAAAACATTCTATAAGCCCACTCGTAATCTTCATCCTCTTCAGGAAACTTGTATAAATTTCAACGTATAAACCACCTACCACTATGGGTTTGATCCCTTTATTTATAAAATAGTCCGTTAGAAGTGCGGTAAATTCTAATTGGCGTTCGAATTTAGGCTTATCTTCTAAGAATTTAAGTGCTTTTTTAAGATCCTCAACGGTAGTCATAGTAGATTACCCTTTTGCCAACTTTAGAGATTTTGCCAGCTTTCACAGCTTTCTGCCAACGAGCAACGGATATTTCGTTTAACGCTTTTACTTCTCCTGGGGTCCGGGTGCGAGACTTCTTTCTTCTCCCCTTGCCTGGAGAAGAAGTTCTTATTGTAGCATTTGCATTCTTAGAATGGTTTATGATGTTTTGATTAATATGCTCAAGTGTAACTGTTCGCATTCATTTCCCCTGCCCTTCTTGAGAAGCATATTTAACACTATAATACAGTACTTCTAAATGGTTGAGAAGTACTGCACTTTGTACATATCTATTAGTTTATCCATGTTTATAACATTGTAAAAGAAGTTTACACTTAATGCTTAACAAATATTACCCGCATGTGCGCCAATAAATTAACACAATGATGGGTGTTTCATAACAATCAGGCAGCATCTATGAGACGCTGCCTGTGAACTTCATCTAAACAGTTAAAGAATCAATATTTCTATCTTTTTACGAACTGCTATATGAATTTCTTAATCTCTGCGCTGAATTCTTTCGGGATTTCCTGAGGTACCCAGTGGGAGGCATTGTGAACCCTTACCATTGTGCTGTTAGGTAAATCGTTTTCCAGCCTTTCTGCGGTTTCTATCGGCTGCCAGGCATCTTTCGCTCCCCATAACAAAAGAACAGAATGCTGGATGTCTGAGAGCTTAGGCGTGAGAGCGGTGGTTTCGTTTGTATTCAATGCAGATGCATTACGGACGAGACTCAATTGGCCTTCTTCGTGTAGATATGGAGCCATGATGCCCTGTAGAAAGGTTTCCGTAAGCTGCTCCTGTTGGGAAAACCCTCCTTTATATGCCTTCGTTAGAAAGCTCTCCAATTCTTGTAAAGAATCGTTCTTTTTCGACGGGTGCCCCATCTTCAGCATGTCTTCAATAGGCCAGGAATCATAGGCGACGCTATTAGATAAGACCAGCTTGTTTATGCGCTCTGGTGCCTTAAGAGCTAGAAGGAGTCCGACCCCTCCGGCTATATCATGGCCAACCAGATTAACTTGGTCTAATCCTAGTTCGTCCATGAGCTTGATTACCATGTTTGCCTGTACGTGAAGGGAGCGATCAAACTGATCACGCTGATCTGACCATCCATAACCTAGAAGGTCAGGGGCAATGACCCGGTACTCCTGTTCTAACTCCGGGATTACGCTTTGATACAAATAGGACCAGGTCGGGATGCCGTGCAATAGCATAATCGGCGTGCCTGAGCCCACGTCTGTATAGTTAATGTTCACCGGCTCTTCTACAATGCCTTCCAACGTGACCGATTGTTGTCTTTGTTTAAAGTCTTCTCCGCTGATCGTGCTAATGTTTTCCATTTTTCTACCCCCTAGAATTTTTTATGAGGTCGAGTCTTCTGGATCCTTTATACATGTTTTTAAGTGATGGAGACAATTTCTATTTTAGGTTTGAATCCTGCAGCCTGATCTACTAATTCTCTGTCTTTAAAGAATAGGAGAGTGGAACGCTAACGTTCTTCACACCGTCCTATTGAGCATATTTTCACCACGTCTACTTTTACAATTTTCATTTGAACTTCCTGTTCCTGCTCAATGTCTTCCAATATAGGAGCTCTCATTTACAAGGCTCGCACCATGAGCCTCCAAGGCAAGTAATTACTAATCCGTTACTCGTTTCTTGTGCAAATGTCTCATCTGTTGCATTTTAAACAAACATCACTAACCACTAAATTAATATTTAGTGGTTAGGACAATACATTTTGTTACAATAGGTGTCAACTGATTACACATAAGGTAGGTTGATTATGCGTATAGAATCCATGTACTCCCATTTATCAGACTATTAATTTATAAACTTTCTCAATACCGTTCGACATAAGTATAGCCAAACAATAGATTTGATAGAGAAGGAGAACCTGGAGGAGTGGTTCTTGTTGATGAGGGAAAACAGCTGTTAACGGAACACCAGATAGAAAAACCTCGCTTGTTCCCGTGCCGCGCAGGGGAGGGACAGATGGATTTATTTCCTTACTGTCTTTCTTCATGCTCCAGGCATACGAGAATGGGATTTTTTCTAAAGTGAAGTATTGCGAGAATCGAACTTGTTTAGCGTGGTTCGTGGACAAGAAAGGAAAACGCAAATGGCGTCCAATGAGCGTCTGTGGAAATCGGGTGAAGGCCCGGAAACATTACGATAAGAATAAACTGGTATAAAAAGAGAGGGAGGAAGTCTATACCATACGCTTTCCTGATTAGATTGAAGATGCTGATGGAAAAGGGCTCCTTGTTTTAGTTGAAATTTAGTCGAATAAACTCCCTGCCTTTTGCGCTGAAAAGCGCTTATAGCAGAACTTATCGCGCCCCCTTTACTAGAAACCCAAATTCAAGATAGTTCAGTAGATCTTTCATTATTTATTACAATTAACTGTCTTGCTCAAATAGGTGGTGTAATAGCCGATCCTTGTCGTCAAAAAATTGCTTCATAATCATGTAGTGATCGGTGTTCTCTAATTTTGTCTCTTTCATTCCTTCTTCACTAAGTTGTATAATTTTTGAATTTGGATAAGCCATGATGATTGGAGAATGAGTAGATATAATAAATTGAGAACCTTTATTAACAAGTTCATGTATGCGGGAAAGCATAGATATTTGTCTTAACGGGGATAAAGCAGCTTCTGGTTCATCTAAGATGTATAGACCATTCCCTCGAAAACGGTTGTTAAATGCTGCAAAAAAAGATTCTCCATGGGATTGTTCATGTAATGAATCTCCACCAAATGAATCGACAATTTTCGGACCAAATGACGAGTCTCTATCTAACTCTTCAATGTTCGTAGCTAAATTGTAAAAAGTTTCAGCTCTAAAGAAAAAGCTGTCTCTTGCCTTTCTAATCCCCTTGGACAATAGTAAATATTGTTCTAAGTTAGAGTGAGAATCATAATTGGAAAAATTAAAATTGAGAGTTCCACCCTCGGGATTAAAGCCAAGTTTAATAGCAATACCTTCTAACAGTGTGGACTTACCCATTCCGTTCTCTCCGATAATATAGGTAACATTAGGATGAAATAGCAATTCTTTAAAATTCCTAATAACAGATAAACTAAATGGAAAAGTCTCATATGAGTTTATACTATCTGTTTTTAGGTTTAATCTTTTAAGGTATTGATTGTCTTTACTCAATTTCACTCTGCAACCCTCCTCACCCTTATTTACTTCCTAAAGCTTTTAGCTACCCGTTAATACAATTGACTGTATTCTATCAATATTCCTTTGCAAATGTTGAAGGTGAATATGAAACGTTATACCTACCTTCAAGTTCTTTCTGTACTTTTTCTGCTAGTTTCAACCCTTCTTTATTATGCGCTTCTTCAAGTTTAACACCATTAGGAACTATTCCATCACTATCCCAATCAACCCATTCACCATACTTCTCAATCCATTTCATTAACTCTAACTTCAAGTCGAATTCAATCGGAATCTCTTCTATGTCAAGGTTACAATTACAGCGATTACACCATATAGGGTCTGCGCTCACATCTCCTTCTACTTTTAATTCATTTGTTTCCTGTTGCGTACATAGACATTTCATTGTGTCTACCATCTCCATTTATTAATGTAAACTGGTCCTTTAGTAAAGAATCATCTTCTTTATTGAAACGAGCGCCCCTTTATCTTGCAAACTGGACTTCTAGATATATTGAAACAAACCTTCAATTAACGCAGCCGTCAGTCGAAGAACCCTTCTTGATTATACAGATCTATTTTCTCTTCCATTGTCTTACTTTTATCTTGCCATTCAATACTCATATAAATGTCGCTAACTTTTTCAAGTGAAATAGGTACTCCATTATCATCTAAAAAAGTTCCGCCTTCAGTTGCTCCTGTAGTCATTTGGGTTATGTCTAATTCACTTCCCTTTACTGACTTTGCCTGAACCAGTCTATCTTCATTATCTATAACAGCATAGACTTCAAGATTAAAGAAATCAGTGCTATTCTCCGTTTCATTCTTCATAGTTAGGCTTCCGTTTCCAGCTTTGAAGGTATCGGATTTAATTTCAATTTCATAGGAATCCACTTCCCAACGCTCACTTTCTCCTGATAATGATAAGTAATAATTATTCTTCATTGTTTTGTCGTTACTATCACAACCTGAAAGCAAAAGAATAACTAATACTAAACCGACCGAAAATAAATTCATTCCTTTTTTCAGAAACATAACACTTTCACCCTCTTGAGCTTTTGTATCTATTAAAAACCTTCTGCCTTAATTTAAACTGCTACGTTAGTGAAAAAGCGATAGTTTTTATTGGATAATAGCCCCTGTTTATGTAATTCTCAGACTCGAGATATATCTTACTCTTCTATTACTATCGCACCCATTAATTGAATATCGTCAAATTTCACTTTTTTATGAATTGGTGTAGTTAGTTCGGAATTAGTTCCAAGCATTAAATATGAGTCTAATTAATTTCCCTATTATTTTGAATGGCCACAGTATTATCTCAGGTACAAGGTACAACACATCGTACACAAAGTCCCTGAACCCATATCTACCCCTTCCCTTTGCGGTCTCTTCGCCTCATTTCCATCATCCTATCTTTAACTGTACTGGTGTTTGAAATTATTTTTTATACTTCTCTTTATACTCCTCGAAAACTTCAGTTGTAACCTTTTATTGAACTCTTTCCATTCTCCGATTTCCATTATTGACCACCAGCTTTACTTTCTGTATCTACATTTATTTTGGAGGGTTTATAAGAAAGCTTCTCAGGAATCTCTGGGGTGAAAGACATCTCCTTGATACTGCTTATATGCTTCCCCCCATCCTTGTTTAGATTTATCGATGCTCCAATCAGAAAACAGTTGTATCAGGATCAGCTCCCTATCTTTTAAATTCGTTGAGTAATGTGCTAATAAATAATTGGTATTTAAATTTGTTTTTTTGACATTTGAATAGAGGTTATGTAGAAGGTATAGATTTCCATTAATAACCTCAGTATGATTTGAAATTAATAGATAATATTCCTTCCAATTTAAAAAGAATAGCGGATCATTGCTTAAGGAACCTATATAAGATGGTTTACGCCTTATCTTCAGTCTTCATAACTTTATACCCGTCAGATTAAGGGTTATGTATTTAAAACCCTACCTTTTTTATGAGCTGGGAAGATAGAGATCATAACAGAAAGAGATCAGCATATGATGAATTGTTATTTAGAAGAAAGGGTGATGATTTTGAAAAAAGTAATTTGCTTTAAAGGCTCCCCTTATTACGTGGTAACAGAAGTAGACTCTCACTATTTCTGCCTTAGACTTAATCAACAGTTAAAGCCAGATCAGAAATTCGGCATTTCCCGAGTAAAGATACCTAAAAAGGAATGCGGAATGTTCAAAATATAAAAACATGTTCTTATTTTATGCACTAAACGAATCTTTTATAAAAAGATCACACTTTAAAAATTAAATTCAATAAACTTTTACGTAAAATCTATCAAAACTTAAAAAATCACCTTTACAATATAAGTATAGAGAAAGGGGGAAGAACAACATGTACAAGTATATAATCAACGTAACAGTCAATGGGAAAATTTACCAAACTAATGTAATAGCTAACAAAAACAATTCAGAAAAAGAAGTGTATCAAATTGCAAAAGAACAAGTTTTGAAACAATGGCCACATTAAACAGTAACATTGGTTATTAATTTCTAGGTTTAGAGGAGGGGTTCACTATTGCTTAATCAAGAAGAAGATTGCAACTGCAATAAGCATTGGTGTTAACATACTTTTAGCTTTATTTTTTCTCCACATATCCACCGTAATTGTAATACCTGCTATGATCATTAAGAAAATTCCAGGTAACTTTATGATATTTAATGTTAGTAGATTTCCAATAGAAGCGAAAAAATAACCTATTGCAAGTGAGCCGATTGTGAAAACAAAATGTGCCGACTTAAAATCCTTCTTTGCAGAGTTCCTATTATCTGAATCCATTTTCAAATAAGTTCTAACAACCATAAAAGTTGGTATTCCCCACGTAATAAGGAAAGTAACCAATGAATCAGTATCTATGTTCAAATATAGTCCCCCTACCTAACCTCATTCTTCAACTATTGCCACCTTTACTTTAAGACTCGAATTCAAGATATCTCATAAGGCTCTTTTCAATTTAACACCTTCTAGTTTAAGTTCCACCTTTCATAATTTAATTCCGGGTTGGTGGGTTTGTTGTCACATACGTGTATGCAATAAAGTCATGAATCGAGCGTTTATCTTCTCTTATTCCTATCATAAAGGCACTTACAATCAATCCAATTCCTAATGTGAGAGCATAGACCATTCCTGCTACAACAACTCTTAATATCATTGTGCCAACCCCAACCTTTCTCCCATCAATTCTTACGATACGATTGCCTGCCATTCTTCTCCCTAATGTGTACCCGGACCATATAACAGGTAATAACACGGTATAGAATAATCCTAAAATATCAGTAGGGTAGGAGTTATCACCATCATAAAATACTCCATATAGAAAATAAGAGATAATTCCTGTTATCAAAAATATAATGATAAAATCTAACACACTTGCTAAAAACCTGTTCCTAAAACCCGCTGGATAAGTAACTTCCATATAAACCCTCGTTTCGTAATTTTCATTCCGTTTATGGAAGTTTTGAAATCAAGATAAAATCACTTTAATAAAATTAACTATCATTATTTTTTCTAATCCCAATAAAATAGCAACTCCAGAACAATATCACGATAAATGAAGCCAAGTAATATGATGGAGGAGGCGCTACATATAAAACTGTCAAAATAATGCTAAGATGAATGGAACTAATAATACAAAAAAAATTTTCCGATTCGTAATAAAATAATCACTCCAATTCACCACGTTTGTAACACAATTAAATAGGCTACTCTAATTTAACTACGAAACAGAATAGATATCGTTTCAAAATATCATAATATCTCGAATTAAAGTTCTCAACTAACCTGCCCTTAGCAAAAAAGCGATTGCTCATATTGAACAATCGCCCCCTAATGTGGAATACTTGAATTCGAGGTATCTTCCGGTAGATTTGCGAATAATACATTCAATAGTTGAAAACTTGAAGTGAAGATAATAGGTTTAATTTCTGTATCCTAATGTAGAGTACTCAAATGCTCATGAACTACTTTCCATCCCTGACTTTCCTTTTTAAATACATTTGTCCCTCTTCCTTGACCTTCCTTTAGTGTACCGTCTATCTTTCCTGCCCAGTGAAATTTGTATATGCATACGGCAACGGTATCACTTGCACTTATCCAATTTACATCATGTATTTGATAATCTTCATCACGGATATGATCCCACGTTTTTTCAAAGTAACTTTTAAGATTTTCATGTCCATAGACAATTTCATCAGAAAAGTAATATACAGCTTCTTCACTTATTAACTCAGACACATTTTTGAAATCATGAGTGTTTGTTGCTTCTTCTAACAACTTCAACGCTTGTTGTGGAGTTGATGCAAACATTGAAAGCCCTCCCAATTTTAAATTAATTTTTTATACTCTCGAATCTCATCCCTTAATTCTCTCTTTTATTAATATAAATATTGATGAACTGAACATATCATAAGTCCTTAATTATGAGAACGATGACCATTGTTAAAGCACACCATCAAGAGTACTTGTTCTGGTGAGCTCATACATTAAAGTGATAAACTTACAAAACCTCAATAAATTACATCCTCCTATTTTAAGCAAAAAAGCCAGCATTAGATGACTGACTTTTCAATTTTCTTATTCAACTAAATCCCCCTTTAACGGAAGACTTGATTTCGAGACATTTCAAAGAATCTTCCTAAATAAACAGTCAGTCATAATTGTAACTATTTTTCGCTATTCTTAGATAAGAACGATTGCTAATAAGCTATTAAAATACTAGGAATCACCATTGATACATGCTCGGATAAACCTAAATCTATATCGAAGAGTGGAGATATCAACAAACTCATTCCGAAAATAAAAAGAAGTATTCCTATGTGTTTAGTGCAGTTATTAAATTATCCCAACTTATTAATTAACTCTAATTCAATAGCTTGTTGCAATCCAATTGTGAGTAAGACAATCACCCTTGTCATTACTTTATTAGAAGAAGCGTGTTGTCTGCCTCATTATTTTTATCTCAATCTCTTGATTGTGTAACTGTGGGAGGAGGGAGTCTTCTATGCTCCCTTTTTACATAATCCTGATTATGGATGGATAATAACAAAGAAGCCCACCTTTTCATCGATGGGCTTCTTTGTTGAAATTTAAAGATCATATAAAGATAAACAGCAAAATTAAAATGCTAACGACACTGATTTTTATTGTTTTAAATCGTTTATGATTAAAGTAAAAATCCAATCCTAAAATGATTAGCATGGGTATTAAGAGATACTTAAGGGTCAAGGGGAATTGTACTGAAAGAAAAGAAATGAGAATTAGGTAACCGACATAAAAAAGTTCACGGTTACTACCTTGAAAAGGTGATCTCTTGTGATGTTCTTTTGTTGAATTCATATTGATCTCCCCTTTCTTTAACTTCAATTCACATTACCTGTGGACTCAAAATATAGCGAAAGGATGATTGCTCCTATGGAATAATCGTCCTCATAAAGAACGTTTTAAATCCTACTCTAACTAAATTTGCTTACTAAAATAATATCAATCACTACAAAGAGGAGAAATAGAAAGGCACTGCCGTATATATAACGTTTTCTCTCCCGGCTCCACCATAGCGCCAAAGTCATAAGGGCAAAAACAACTATCAACACTTGATTTTGTTGAAGCCTGTCTTGCTTTTGGAATAGGTTAAGTGCTTCTTTAGGCTCGCCTTGAAAGGTCTGCTCACTTATTTCCTTACCATACCAATTGTAACTAATTACCTGACGGGTTGAAGTTTCCTCTATAATCTCTAATTTCTTAAAACCTAATACAGGAAGTTCAATAGAAAAAATAAATAGTAAACCACCTATAATAAAAACTGATAATTGCGCTACTGTCTTTCTTTTCAAAGAACTTCTCCTCCTATTAATTTAATGAAGTATTCCCCTTATTTCTTCCTTCTTCATTCGGAGGCATGTGATTAAGTTTCTTTTCTATTTTCTCTATTCGTCTTTTTACATTTACCAGTAATGCAATGACTGTTAGGAACAAAAGCGGAATAGCTACAAATGAAAACAGCGATACCAACTGTCCTGCAACCATACTATTGATCTTAACCCTTCTAAAAAGGTCAAATTATTCTATAGTTTCGAATCAAGCCATATGCGACATTAATAATATAGAAACTATTAGAAAACAGGACATAATAGCTATTACTGTCCCTAAAGCAGCTAAAAGCAAAAGCTTTTTTCCAGCATTCTTTTCAAAGCCGATTATACCCAGAAATACCGATAGAGCCAGAATAATAATTGATCTATCCTCAACTATTAAAATCTGAACCTTTCTTATTAAAAAAGTTTGATAGGATTACCATCATTAATCCTATTACTACCAGGGGGATGGATGCCGACTCTAACATATCCGGCATACCTTCGATTCCTATGAATTCACTAAATGCAAACCCAGCAGCAAAAATCCACAAACCTAAATAAACAAGCCATTTTCCTGTTGTGGTTTTCCTCTTCGACAACATTCACATCCCCCTATTTGTTACCACTATGATTAAGATTCAATTCGTGACTACTTAATCAATAAATTATGTAAATCAAGCGTATCAAATCTACACCCACATGGAAATTATAACCACAAGAACCGGCTAGCACAGCCATACCTGTCCTTTAAACTTATTTCCCAAGAGGATTTTTCCGTGAATTCCTTCCGCTTCAACCTAACCCCTATGACTTAACCACTCGCCTATTAGTCAGTCCTGTTTCATAGTACTTCTTCCTTTATTCTTTAAGGAAACTAGAAAGATAGTTAAATTTAACATGATACTGTTCGCAAACAGAATCATTAGAAGGAAGATTGAAACAAAAATTCCACTGTTGCTGCCTGTATACTCAGCAAGCTTAGTACCGACAGTAAACAATATAAAGGGCAATGCGAGCGAAACTAAAACTAATAATGAGTATGGTTTATCTTTTTCCTTGTTATAAATAAACCATGCCCAGCTACCAACTATTAAAATAAAAGTTGCTAAATAGATATATAACAAATAATCCCCCCAGTCTTTAACAAGTCAAAATATTTGGTCCTCGCTCACTTGATCTCACATCTATTATTCCAAAGTAAACATAGGCAGGCAATGATTGTAATCAAACGATCCCTTTGTCGAGCTGCATTATATCTTTCGGTAAACAGCCTCCCTCTGTTGACTTTGACTTTCACTTTAATAGATGCTAACTTGAAAATAGAATGAACGTTCTATCTAAAGGAGGTTTGCTTAACCATTGAGTGAGAAACGTAAACAAGTATTAAATGTTGCCGAACAACTATTTTATGATTATGGATTTCATGGAGTAGGTTTAAAACAAATTGTTAAAGAAGCAAATGTTGCGACGATGACGTTATATAATCACTTTTCCTCTAAGAACACGCTTGTAGAAGAGACCATTAAGCACCGGGAAGAGCGGTACTGGGCATACATTCGCTCTACATCCGGGGCCTATTCTAACGAACCATTTGTACGAATTGCACAATTACACGGAGCTTTCTTAAAAGAAGTATCCCCTCAAGGGTGTATGTTCCTGCGTGCCATTGAAGTATATCAGGATACAGACAGTAACATTGTGAATATTGCCAAAAACCATAAATCTAAAGTGCTGCAGTATTTCGAGGAACTTGCTATGAGTAACAACATCAAAGATTATAAGAACTTTGCTTATGAGTTTCTTCTCATTATCGAAGGAGCTACATCTATGACCCAGATTACAGATCCAACACAAGCCACCGAACATGCAGTTACCATGACAAAAGCTCTTCAATCCCATTTCCAAACGTAAACGGCATCCTATAGGATACCGTTTTTTCTATAAGTAAATCCTTGCCCCATATAGAGGAGTTCATGGTACGTATTCATACAGCTTGTGTGGATCAAAAATTTTTAATACAGGTAGAAAGAACGTTCTATCTAAGTTTCAAGAAAAAGGAGTATCTTCGTTTATGAATTTTACGAGACTCGTCTTTCCTGGCGTAACCATGATTGCTGTCACGTATGGATTAGCAAGGTATAGTTTCGGATTATTACTTCCTAACATTTCCAACTCATTTCAAATGTCTGATACAGTTTCCGGTATCATTTCTTCTCTATTTTACCTTGCCTATTGTTTTACGATTATTTACTCTATCGTAATGACCACCAATAAAGGACCTAAACCTATGATTATGCTGGCAGGTGGTTTTGCTGTTAGTGGAATGTTTATGATTAGTGCTTCCTTAAACGAATGGATGCTTGCTGCCGGGGTTCTCCTGGCAGGGGGGAGTACAGGACTCGTGTCTCCGCCGTACGGAGCAGCTATTGCCTTTTGGATAAAAGAACCCTTACAAGGAAAAGCAAACACTTGGATAAATTCTGGTACTAGTCTGGGTATAGTCGCAACAGGAGTCGGAGCCATTCTGTTGACTCCTCATTGGCGATACACGTACGTACTGTATGCCATTATTGCGTTGATCGTATTATGGTGGAATTACCGGATTATCCCAAAACCTGACGATTCCTTAAGAATCAAGCGTGGTCTATTATCGGCAAAAGGTTTAGAGGGAGCTAAATCTATGATCACCGGGGCTATTCTCATGGGGATTTCGAGTGCATGTTTTTGGACTTTTTCGAGGAGCTTCATAGAAAGCAGCGGGGACTTCAGTACGCTCGTATTGTCTCTGTTCTGGGTAACGATTGGACTCTTCGGTATAACCAGTGGTTTAGGCGGCACCGTTATCGAGCGCATTGGACTTCAATCCAGTTATACCCTGTTTGCTGTGATGATGGGAGGAGCTTCGATTCTGCTTACATGGGCACCTGACAGCATCCCAATTGTAATAGGATCAGCTGCGTTATTTGGCACCTCTAACTTATTTATGTGTGGCTTGCTCATTGTCTGGGGAATCCGTGTATTCGAAAGTAATGCTTCTTTAGGTATAGGTGTACCTTTCCTTATGCTGTCCATAGGCCAGGTGATCGGGTCCATCCTTGCAGGCAGTATGATTGAAGGGATCGGTTACGCGGTGACTTTCGCTGTTTTTGGAGCCATCTCTATCTTAGGCTCGTTTTTACGGACAGCCTAACTCAGGACTCCCCAAAACTGGATCATCACCATCAAGCATTTTGCCGCTCCGCTTTTATCGAAAATCCTAGACTCAAATTAAAATAGTCCGTAAATTTACGGACTATTTTTTACGTTTATTGTAAAAGAAAACTTGATAGTAAGTCATCAATGTAAGAGGAATGACCACTACTATATGTCCGAACCAGTTTAAATCCACATTAAATAGTGGATTTATTAATAAGCTCATTCCTAGAACATAGAGAGGTATTACTATAATTTTCAATGCCGTTGCCATAACTCCTCGTCCCTTCCTCTATACTCTCCCTTAAACTCCTGTAACTCCTTGTACTCTCTAAACTGTTAATTTAGCTACAGAGTGGGCTAGTTGTTAAATCAGATTGTGTTTACAGTTCATCAATTATATATAATTTTAAAACTAACGAAAAAGTGATGCAATATATGTCTAAAAAGCAAGATTCAAAGAAACAAACCCTTCCCCTTCTCGAACATCAAAGTGTTTAAATGAAAACACAAAGGGAATTCCTCACTTGTGGAAGTTATTTTCTCCATAGAAAAAACTTCCCAGATACCCTGCGAACAATCGAAGAGGTTTTAAAAATCAATGAATGGGAATATTACTTTCCATTGCCCTTCGACGAATGGCAGGGGCAATTTTTTTACCCAGAAACGATAATCAACGATGCCAACTTAAGGAGGCTATTTTTACTATGAATCGTTTTACAATACCACGCGATATTTATTTCGAAGATAATGCACTTGAAGTATTAGAGTCCTTTGAAGGAAAAAAGGCCGCGCTAGTGATTGGCGGAGGTTCTGTTAAACAAAACGGAAACCTTTCCAAGGTACAGGAACACCTGGCAGCTGCCAATATAGAAACAGAAGTATTCGAAGGTTTCAATACCGAGCCTACGTTTGAAGTAGTCAAACAAGGCGCCAAAGATCTGGAACAGTTCCAGCCCGATTGGATCATCGGTATCGGCGGCGGATCCGCGATGGATTCTGCCAAAGCAATCTGGCTCTATTATGAGCATCCGGAGCTTGCTTTTGAAGATGCGATTAAACCATTTGAACTACCGCGTCTTCGCACGAAAGCGAAATACGCCGGCATTCCGACGACAAGCGGAAGTGGTTCTGAAGTATCCAACCTTTCTGTGGTAGCCGATGAAACAACCAATGTAAAATATCCACTAGCTGACTTTGAACTGACACCGGATGTTGCTATTATCGACCCGGTTATGATCGAAGACCTGCCGCAGCACATCGCTGCTTATACCGGCATGGATGCGTTCACGCACACCCTCGAAGCTTATGTGGCTAAACCACGCACGATGTACACAGACATCCTGTCCCTTGGTGGTGCTGAAGTCATTAAAGATAACCTGGTTGCGTCTTATAAAGGCGATCACGAAGCTGGTAAGAAGATGCACACTATTCAAGCAATGGCAGGCATGGCCTTTGCGAACGCCGTGCTTGGTAACGTGCACAGCCTTGCTCATAAAAGTGGTCCGACGTTCGGCATTCCGCATGGCTATGCGAACGCGATCTACCTGCCTTACGTGATTCAGTTCAACCGTGAAGTCGTTGAAGATCGTTTTGCTGAAATCGCTCGCCGCCTGAACCTGCAAGGGAACAACGATGCTGAATTGACTGATTCTCTAGTCGAGTATATCTATCAATTGAACAAAGACATCGGTCTTGCAACTACCCTGCAGGACTTCGGCGTATCCGAAGAGGAGTTCAACAAGCATCTGGATACAATGGCTGAAAATGCTATGGAAGATCCATGCACGGGCACCAACCCCCGCGAGACTTCTCTTGAGCAAATGAAAGAGCTCTTTAAAGCTTCTTACTATGGCAAAGAAGCTCTAGTTAAAGCGTAAATAACAAATATCAATAGCAAAAGAGCTCAGGGGGAATTTTCCCTGAGCTCTTTTTTTACAGCTGATCATAGCGGAAATTGAGTTTTCACCATCTCTTCAAAATATTGGAATTCCATACCGTTATCCATAGGTATGAGGGATCATTTGAAAAAACAGGCAACCTCATTCCGGAATCACACGATCCTTGTCTCCAGTTTCTAGTTGATTACGCGGGGCAGATACGTTAGTACTTCCCTTCCTACGGGTAGTCTTAGGGTTCGTTATCGCTAGTATAATTGTTTCGGTGGTCTATTCGTTTCGTAACGAACAAAAATGTTCGGCACTGTTTCACGTTTGCCGCTCTATTTATCACTGCTGTGATCATAACAAGCAACACAAAAAACATCGGAGGAGTTCTTTCATTTCTCATTATGTACATAATTTTTACCGTTCCAATCGCGATCATTGCGACGCTTTCCCAAGTGATTAAGACTTATAATTCTACACATCCGTTCAAAATTTTTTATTTTTATCTACGTTTTTTTAGATAACTGACGAATCCATTCCTCATTTTCCTTTTGAACCGAAAAGGTTATATTTGTTGCCACACACGGTCGTTTGTTTGGATTCTGAGGCACAGATTTTTTCGGGTTTTTTTTCATATTAAAAACTCACCTTTTTCGATAGTTTGTATAGTTTATGCAATTTCTCGAAAAAGTATCATTAAAAAGAGGAAGCACATATATCATGCTTCCTCTTCTTCATTTATTTTATTTAGCGTGTCTAATTACGTCCATATCCTTGGCTCTCATGCGTCCTATTGAACGCTTCATATTAATTGTTGTTGGTTTTTTGTTCGGGTTTCTAGGAGGCACAGTACTGTGACGGGAAGTTTTGTTTGATTCTCTTTTTCTTTGGGTTCTTAAAGGCGTCTCTTTTGCTACCATATCTTCCACTCTCCTTTCATTCTTAATTTAATATTATCATAAGTAACTTTAATTTCCATATGCTAAACCTGTTATACACGTTTAATTTGTGGTTACCAGGAATAGTAAATTATAATACTCGCCAAAACAAGGGAATAACACGGATGAAGATTCGCTTTCGAGTATTTCGATATTCTCGCCTTCTAGGATTGTTAAAGCGTAAATAACAAATCGAACAAATAAGTAAAACAGAGCTCAGGGATTCCCTGTGCTCTGTTTTTTAGTTTTTCACACATTTACACCTTCCTCCTTCCCCAATATCTACAATTCCTTTCATGTTTGTCCGTCACGTAAAATAGAATAAAACAGTAAGGAAAAATAAACATGGCAGAAGGAAGGCGTTTCTATGTATAAAAACTGGTTCTTCCGACGCGTGGATCGCTTTATCGACTGGCTTGAAAATCACCAGAAAAGCATCTACTCCATTTCCATAACTATATTTTTTCTATTAGCTGCAGGGGTAGGCGGTTATACGTTCTGGAACTATTGGAAAACCCCCATGTTCGCTTCACCTGCAACGATCATTGAACACATGGCCAATATCCCTTTTATTATAGGGATGTTAGCAATGGTTCTGATTCTGGCCGGAGGCTCGTTTGTTATATGGATGTCTTTATCGATGATTAAAAAAGTGAAAATTAATAAATTGGAAGTTGATATAAGTGACACTTCCCTTCAAGAGTCGAGAATCCAGCAGCGATTCACATTCATTTCCTCCATGCTTGAACAGAACATCGAAATCTTGTGCGACATTTACGAAGACAAGAAGTCGTTCAAAAGGAGAATGGAAGAACACACCGTACAGCAGGAGATCATCAGTTATTTAGCTTCTGACTACCGGGAGTACATACGCGTTTTTTATCCAGATTTACAATCCGAATTGTTTATTTTGGGCAACACCGAAAAAATGGATCAGAATACAAGGCGCTTGTATAAGTTCCTCCTAAGAAATAAGAAGACACAGCAAGCTGTATACACGAATCGTTTAATCAATGGAGAAAATACATTAGTCGGGTTAGCGTATTTTGAGAAGGAATTTGAAGGAGAATCCGAAGGTCAGTACAAGGTAGATACAGAGGATCATATTATTATCGTTATGAAAACAGGGTTCGACTTACCATTTGAACAATACGATGTCGATGCCCTTCAAAGCATTATAAACTACTCTAAGATTTTGTATGAAGAATTAATGATCACGTATTACTTGGATAAGGACGAAGTAATCGAGAACCAATAAAAACTGGTCTGCCAATGAGAGTGAGGAGATGGTACGGTGAACGGCAAGGATAAAGGATCGCCAGAGGAGAAAGCCGAAGAGTTTGTCCGGAGACGTCAAGGCCGCATTAAAAAGAACCAGCCTAACCAGGATGGTTCTTCAAGCTTGTTAAAGTATTTGCGTGAACAATGGAAAGAGACGAATACCCACTAAAAGTAGTCTGATCTTCTCAATGGAGACCCGGGGATCATATCAGCACGGGGTTTTTTTGTGTCTAACAAGGCGATAGGTACAAACAATGGCTAGAACGAGTCCTTAGAAGCCCTTTTTCTCAGCCATTTCCTCCAGAAGCTGAGCTGGGGAGTTTTCTTGATTGGAACTGGGGGTGTGACTTTCCCTGTGACCTGATCAATAAAGAGCTTAACCCGCTTCCTTAAATAATCCTCGCCCACTTTCATTCCTCCTGTCATACTCCTGTTAGTATTGTATGTTACGGAGTTTTCATTAACCATAAAATCTGTGGTTCACAGGTTACAACTGCTGAATGATCATCCATTTACTCCCAGGGTTTAACGAGCGGGTGAGACTCAGGATGCTCCACACATGAAGCAGTCACTTTCCTTTTAAAATAGAAAGCATGAAATATCCCCCATACGGTGACTACCCCGACTGTATCCTTTACCAAATCTATCAATGTAAAAGATCGCCCTGGCACAAATAATTGGTGAAACTCATCTCCCACCCCGTACAGGATAGAAAATAAAGCAGCCAAACAGCTGGTTACCTTCGTTAATCTATGATTCACACCTAAAGCTGCGATGAGTAGAACATAAAGCATGGCGAATTCCACAAAATGCATCATCTCAAGAACCGTATTCATTTGAGTAACCCCAGAAATCTCTTAATCGTTTGTATAGAGTAGCTGGATTGGAGCCAGATCATCCCCATGTAAATCAAAGGGAGAAGCGTTATCAATACTCTTCTTATCACGTTCTTCATCTCCTGCCGTAATGAGAGCTTTCTATTATTATAGAAAAGAGACTAGAGTTTTATACGCTGTCACCCTCAAGGCGCAGATCGACCGTAGGAAAAGGAATGCACCCTACACGCCTGTAAATTTCCCGTACTCTTTCATAAACCTGAGCCCTACCATCCCCACCGGACCATTCCGCTGTTTACTTAACAGAAACTCGACCCGATCCTGATCCTCCGCCTTCCAGTTATAATAATCATTCCTATACAAAAATCCGATCACGTCCGCATCCTGTTCTATGTTTCCTGATTCCCGCAAATCGGACATGACCGGCCGCTTGTCCTGACGCTGCTCTACGCCCCGGGATAACTGTGACAACAAAACAATCGGCACTTCCAGTTCCCGAGCCAGCAGTTTCAATTCCCTCGTCATGGCCCCAACCTCCAGATCCCGACGTTCGAAGCGTGCCGTAGAAGCCATGAGCTGCAGGTAATCAATGATCACAAGCGGTCGTGCTTCCTCATTTTTATGTACGGCCTGGCGAATGGCGGCCCGGATATCCGCTACCGTGCGCTCCCGCTCGTGAATGACCATGTTCCATTCTGCCATTACCCCAATGGCGGTCATCGCGCGTTCATAATCTTCATTAGAGAATTTCATCGAGCGCCATTTCTGCCCATCCACCTCAGCTTCACAGGATATCATCCGCTTCAGCAGTTCCTTGTGTCCCATTTCCAAACTAAATATGTGTACCTCTCCACCGGTCTTGCAATGGTGCGAAGCTAAGTTCAGCGCAAAGGCGGTCTTGCCCATCGACGGTCGTCCGGCTAGAATCATCAGATCGCCTTTCTGACTGCCGCCGGTCATCTGGTCAAGGTCTGGATAGCCGGTGGAATAACCGGTGATCCTCGACTCTCTTGGCTGAACCATTTCGCGGGCGATTTCCATCAAAGTATCATAGGTGCTAGGTGCTTCCTTGACCGTCGTTCCGCGGTAATCTTCAAGACTTTTCAACAGCTCCTCGAGTGACTCATTACTCGGATTCTCTATGTAACGGAGCGCATGTTCTTTCCCTTTCCGATTCCGAAAAGCTTCGAGCACCAGGCGCTGGTCATGCTTGAATGCTTCCGTCGTCGGTACAGAGCCTGCAAGATCCGCTAAGTAGCTGACCCCTCCCACCGCCGTAATTTTATGATTCAACTCCGTTGTAACGGACACCAGATTGACCGGTGCCTCCGTTTTGTACACCTTCTGCATCGCTCGATAAATGAGCTGATGCCTCGGATCGGCAAAATGATCCGCTGAAAGGGTTGCATCTTTCATCAACGTACCTTCATAAAGAATCGTGCCGATTACCGACTGTTCTGCTTCACGATTATGAATCATCTGAAAACCTCCTCATGAACTGTTCCAACTTTTCTTCAAAATGGCGCTTCGTTTCTTCAGACACTTCTGCCGCTTCCTGTTCCCACACCTTCATTTTCTCCAAATAGGCATTCTCCTCCGGCAGGTACACCGCAATATCTGCAAACGACGGCGGAAATGGAGACGTAAAGGCATAGCGGGAAAGCTTTTCCATGACCGCCTTAAAATCCATCTGCATCAACTGCGGAAGGGCCGTATTGATCATCCGCTGGGTAACCTCAAATTTCCCCGGGTACATTTCCTGCATCGTCTCCAAAATTTCTATCGCTTCATGACTCTTCATGCTTCATTCTCCTTTCGCCACTCTTCATATAGTTCCGCTACTGTCGGCGCGTCTTCCTTCGGCTTACCGGAGGACGACCGCCGCACTTCCAGATCCAGCGCCTCAGCCTGCGCCAGCGTCTTCACCCCACGTGCCTGCCAGCGCTTTAAAATCCCTCCGCTGTACTGAAAAAAAGGCTTGTTATGTTGAAGCGCGCGTTTCATCGCTTCCAGCACCAGCTCCTCCGGCATATCCTTACACCACTCCGTAATGGACTGCGCAATGTGGGGACTCAGCATCCCGAAGTTCTGTTCGTAAAAGGTGTGCGGATTTTCTGTGGGCGTATTCACCACGATGGTTTTGTCTTGTTTTGTTTCTTTTTGTTTAATTAATGCGTCCGCTGACTGGTTCATCTGCTCGCTCGCTTGCTGGTCCACTTGCTCGTCCATCTGTACGTCCGCCTGGTGGATCGCCAGCTCGTCACTCAGTCGGCCGCTATCCGGATATTCACGGGTAATTAACTGATAGATAGGAGCCTGATTTTTCCCTACCGAGCGAAAAGTAAGATAACCCTTCTCCTTTAATTGCTTACGTGCCCGTTTAAAAGCACTCTCCGTCAAACCCGATTTCACCAGGATGGAAGTAGCTGCAAGCGTAATTTCCTCCCGCCAGCCCGCTTTATTGTGAAAATGCATCAGCGTGTGCCAAAGCACAATCTCTGAAGTGGTCAGCCCATCCAATTCCATGCGATCGTAAAACGCGTTAATCTCTTTAATATAATTCATGACAATCGTCCTCCTCTGGATTGAGGCATAAAAAATAAGCCCCTACGATTCTATAATCGAAGGAACTTATGATTTGGTGTCGTTTAATTTTAAATTTTTTTATTTGAAAAATTAGATACACAAAAACTCCCTGCTGAACCCATCAGCAAGGGAGTCACAAGAGATCCTTATTCCACTTTTACATCCTTAAGAGACTCAAAAGCCTCCGGATATTTAATCGTATCAAAAACCTCTTCCTTCTCGGCATCCACCACATTGACCGTGACGTCATATTCTTCCGGCCCAGCCCCATCAAACAATTGATACAGCATTCCCGTCACGCCAAGTCCCATTACCGCAAATCCATCCAGGCTGTTTTCGTACTCTTCCCGGTCTACAGACAACATAAATTCGGAATAAGATTCAGTCGCTTGAATATCCTGAATGGACGAGTAATTGTCTTCATTCTTTATTTCTTCAATGGCTGCAGTCATCTGCTTCTCCATCTCTTTCATTAATTCTTTATGTTTGGATTGCGACATTTTATAAGTAACGGTACTGCCATTATCAATGACTTCATTAATACCTTTTTCTTTGGCCTCTGCTTTAATTCGATCAAAGTCCTGGTTCTGAATCTCGAAGAATGATTTTGGAATCGTAACTGATACACCCTTCACGTTCTTATCTACTTCGACCGATTCTTCTTTTTCTTCATTGGATGAGCTTGCCTCCTCAGAGACTGCCTGTTCCTCCGTCTGGTTCTTCTCTCCACTCTCTGCTGCTAAGTCAGAGCTGGAATTTGTATCTGGTGCGCATGCAGCCAACATGAAGAGACAGGCTGCCAGGATCCACCATAATTTCTTCATGATAATGCCCCCTATACCCATAAGTGTATTTATTCATATGATATAGGCTATTATACCATTGATGAGAGGAATTTCGTCATGGGAATTTTTGAATCTATCGAATTTTTTGTCATAAAATCTGTGGGGTAAAGTGTCCGTTTGCACCTCAACTTCTCGTAAAAATAGCACTTCTTCCTCACTAATCGACATAAATATGCAATAAATGTTTACATCTCTGCAATATAGGATATACCACTATCATCCATAACAAACCGAGAGGCCTTCCCAGTTGTTGAAGGTCACGCGAAAGGAAGAGGAGCTATGAGTACACCACAAAAAATCGTTGATCGTCTGGTTCACTTTACTGTTGAGGTTTATAACGACCGCTATGACTCCCCTAAGATTCAGAAACTGCGTCACGATTATGAATGTGCCCTCGGCCAAGCGATTCAGATGTATAAAGAAGCAAGTGAAAATATTCGTCCAGAAGTTGTCCGTTACAACGAACTGATCTTGAAAATAAAAATGATTTTCCAGCAAAAGAATTCAGAGACGGTAGAGGAGATTCTTGACCTCGATAAGAAATTGCGGGCGAGAAACGAAGCCTGTCCGGATGCGCCGGTCCAGAATCATCCGTCTGAGATCGTCGATCGTTTGCTATACTTAACCGCTGAAGCTTATAATGATGAAGCTTCTTCCAAGGCACTGCAAAAGCTGCGCCACGATTACGAATGCGCGATAGAAGACGCCGTGAACGTTTATAAGAAGTCGTACTATAAAATGCGCCAGGACTCGATTCGATATAATGAATTCCGGGAGAAAGTGAAGAAATTCTTCGGTCAGACGGAATGCGAAGATGTTGAACGGATCCTTACGTGGGACGAGGACCTTTCTGAAGGCATGAGCATCCGGAGAAGCCACGGCTATATTAAGTAAAAACACTCCAGCTCATGGAGTGTTTTTTATGTATGTTATGCTCGATATATATATAACCCTAGCCCACTAACTCAAGTCGCTTTTATTTCTTATGTATGTTTTACAAACTTAACAAGCACATACCCACCGCTCACCATTGAACTCACAATCAACTAAACATTGAACGGTCCGATCCCACTTCCATACTGCGATGTTCACTTCATCCTCTGAATTTTCGCAGCTTTCTATTGATTATCGCTCTTTTTGAAACCACCGTATCACACCAATAATATCTGATATCACAAATAAGAGCGCAGGATTTGCAGCCTGCACTCTTATTCGTATCACTCTAAATCAATTTCATAGGGAGACCCAATAGGCGAGTGCTACAAACTCTATAAATAAACCGCCTGCCCTGTCCTCGCCGATTCATAGATCGCCTCCAGAACCTCACTTACCACGGCCGCCTGTTCAGGCGTAACTTCAGGCTCTGTATCATTCAAGATGCTTTCAATCCACAACCTAGCTTCGCGATCACTGTCACTTTCATCATCACCGCTATAAAAAGCTACGCCACTAGCATCAAGCTCTGGCTTAGTAGTATATAGTTTTCCGTACTTTTCTCCGTTAATCCTTAACCCATCTTTCATATCCGCTCCTGCTTCTGTTCCGCATAGTGTGCTTTTTGCTTCATCGATGTCGAGCGTATTTAGTGCCCAACTTGATTCGAGGATAACCGTTGCTCCATTTTTCATGGTAAGGAAACCGAAGGCGGAATCCTCTACGTTAAATTCTTTTGGATCCCATGGTCCAAATGCATTGGCTGCATTTTCTTTATCCGATAGTTTATGGTAGACGTTTCCCATGACACTCTTTACTTCATAGTTATCCATCAGCCATAATGTTAGATCTAGAGCGTGCGTACCGATATCTATCAGTGGTCCGCCACCTTGTTCTTCTTCATTTAAAAATACTCCCCAAGTCGGAACGGCGCGCCTGCGGATGGCGTGGGATTTGGCGAAGTAGATTTCTCCAAGCTCTCCATTCTTGCAAACTTGTTTTAAGTATTGGGAGTCATTACGAAAGCGATTGTTGTACCCAATGGATAGTTTCTTCCCTGTTCGCTTGGCAGCTTCCACCATAGATCTTGCTTCTGCTGCGGTTTTTGCCATCGGCTTTTCACACATGACATGCTTGTCTGCTTCTAAGGCATCAATGGAAATGCGGGCATGGGATTTATTCGGTGTACAAACATGAACGACGTCTATGCTTGCATCTTTTAATAAGTCTTTATAGTTAGTGTAAACTTGAGCGTCATTTACACCATAATTCTCTACCGCTTCTGTGGCGCGAGCTTCGACTAAATCACAAAAAGCTACGAGCTGGACCGTATCAAGCTTTGCTAAACTTGGCATTTGTTTGCCGTTCGCTATACCTCCACAGCCGATAATACCAATCTTTACTTTGTCCACTTCTCTAACCTCCTACACGATTCCACGTAAGTATTTCAGGCTTTCTTCGACACTCTTAAGAGGATCTTGATCGTATTCCTCTTGCTCGACCGTATACCACTCAATTCCATTCGCTTGACCATATTCAACAATGGTCTCAAAATTCATAATCCCAGTGCCTACTTCTACATTTTTTTGATCAATCCAATTGTTCATGTCCTTCATATGAAGGATTTTACAACGATCCTCATATTTCTCCATAAAATCCACTGATTTCAGTCCACAAACTTCTGCCCAATAGGTATCAAGCTCTATAAATAGATTGTTACGTTCGGTATTGTCTACTAGAATATCTAATCCATATTCCCCGTCATGCTTTTCGAATTCCACGTGATGATTGTGATAACCGAAAAACAATCCGTGCTCACTACACGTTTGTCCAATCTTATTAAATAACTCTGCCGTCCGCTTATAAGCATCTGCATTATTTCTATACTCTTCCGGAAGTCCGGGACAAATAATATAAGGACTGTTAATCTCAAGAGAGTACTGAATAGTCGGCCCTAAATTCTTCTCTAAATCGTGAATTCCAATATGACTACCCGCTGCCTTTAAACCTAAGTTGTCCAAGTTCTTCTTCAATTCAAGACTGGGTATATCAAAATACCCAGCAAACTCGACACCATCATACCCTACTTCAGAGACCTTACCCAATGTTCGTAAAAAGTCTTGCTCAGTTAAATCCTTTAACGAATACAGTTGTAATCCTATCTGTGCAATACGTGTCTCCTCCTTTTTGGTACCAGTAAGCCACTGACTGCCCACCTCGTATATGCCATCACTTCAACACAAACTGCATGCCTTTCTTGAAGTTCTTACTAAAGATAATAAATAATATGAGAATTGGAAGCGTTAACAGCACCGATGCTGCGTACATCGGCCCAGGATACCCACCATATGGACCGAACATTTGAGCTAACAACACGTTAAGTGTTAGCATATCTTCGCTATTCACTACGATCATATCCCATAATAGTTCCACCCACCTCTCCATAAACACGAACAGGAAGATGATTGTCGTAATCGATTTCGACATCGGTAGGACAATTTTCCAAACAATCTTCCACTGGCTAGCTCCGTCGATTTTCGCTGCTTCGATCAGTTCATCCGGCAACCCTCTAAAGAAGTTCGTGTACATAAAAATTGCCCATAGGTTTACGGCTTTAGGCAGAATCATTGCCCAGTAGGTGTCGTACATTCCGAAGTATCGAATGATCAAGAACAACGGAATCAATAGAATAACTGCCGGGTAAAACATTTGAAAGAGAATAACATTATTAATAACTCGATTCCCTTTAAATTTAAGTTTCGCTAAGGAATATGAGACGAATAATGCGGTAACAATCATTAATACAGCTGATGTTGTACTTACGAAAATACTATTAAAAAAAGATCGCATCCATGGTCTGGCATTGGCCCCTTCCCCTCCAAAAAATAACCATTCATACGAACGTAAGGTAAACTCGGTCGGGATAATTTTTCGATCAACTTGATCCCATGCGGCAAAAGAACCTAGAACCATATAAATATAAGGGGCAATCATCAATATAAGCACACTGAAAGCCAGTATATATAGAAGAGTTAATTTGATCTTATTATTCCCAGCCATGTCTGGCACCCCACTTCTCTAAAACTTTTCGAAATACTAGGATGGAACCAAAGGTCACAATAGAATTAATAACCGCAATTGCTGTTCCATAACCTGCGTTAAGTCGTTCAAACGCCTGACTATAAATTTCTAACTGCCACGTGTGGGTCGCCAAGTCAGGACCACCACCAGTTAAAACATATGGCTCAGTAAAAATCCCGAACATCAGCCCAACCGCCAATATCGTAACGGTATAAAAGGAAGGGTAAAGCATTGGCAGGGTGACGTACCAGAACTTCTTAAAGCCCACCGCTCCATCAATTTCGGCTGCCTCGTATATATCTTTAGGGATGCTTTCAAGGCCAGCAACAAATAAAAGTGCATAGTACCCAGCGAATTTCCATGCCATCATAAGAGCAATAATTAATGGGGCCAATATGGATGAGCCCAGCCAGTCAATATCAAGTCCGAAAGATCCTCGCAACCAAGTATTAAATGGACTATTGTAGGAAAGCACACCATTCACGATAATTGCTGAAGCTACTCCCGATGCTAAGTATGGTAAAAAGAAAGCGACGGAAAACAAGCCTTTAAATCTTGGAAGCGTATGGATGATCATCGCAAGCATTAAAGCTCCACCTACGACAATCGGGACAAACATTCCCAAAAATTTATAAGTAACAAAAAATGCCGCTCTTACACTTTCACTAAAAAATGCTTCGATAAAGTTTGATATACCTACGAATTCATAATCTGGTGAAATTAAATCCCAGTTGGTAAAAGCTAGATACGTTGCCCACAGTAACGGGAATAAGAAGAATATGAGGGAATAGATGAGGTAAGGGCTGGCAAATAGCCAACCCAACCTCGCTGTACTTTTTTCCATCTACTTCAACACCCCGTCAATGGCGCTCCTCACATCTTCCCATGCCTGTTGCGCTTCTTTCTCCCCTTTAACCACAGGATTTAACCCTTCCGTCCCGATTAATTCTTGCACCTCTGCCGTCTTTTCACTAGCAATAGGGGGGACAGCATTTGGAATATTATCAGCATACTTCTTCAGTTCTGGATTCTCCCCCAAGAAGTCAGTAAAAGCATCGTTCGTTGCTAAGTCATCTCGAGCTGGCGGGAGATTAGTCTTTTCAAACCACTTTAAATCATTTTCTGGATTAGAAAAGACCCAATTCACGAAATCAAAGGCAGCCTGTTGTTGTTCTTTTGTTGCAGATGCATAAATAGATAAACCTTTCGTATCAGCAAACGTTTTAGGATTTTCTGTACCTTCTTCACTAGGTACAGGCGGCATGGTAAGCTCATAAGTTTCACCTTCTACCATTTCCGGGAACTTCTCGTCCCAGTAAGAGAACGTCCACGGGCCAATATCCATCATAATGGAATCGCCTGACTCAAATGGATCTGTTGCTTCACGAGTTAATAGCATATCGCCTTCAGCCATTTGACTAAAAAATTTAAACGTCTTGACTGCAGCTTCATTATCGGCGACTAATTTGTTATCTTCTACAAAGTTGTTTCCATCCGAAGCCGCATTATATAACATGAAGAAATCAAACCACCTAGCATGCCACGTAGGTTTAACAAGATCTGCTCTTGACCAAAGAAATTTCTCCGGGTACTCCGCCTTTAACTTTTCTCCTGCTTTTAATACTTCATCATAAGTACGAGGTGCTTCCTCAAAGCCAAGTTCCGCTAAGATATCGGTTCTCCAAGCGAAAAGCATAGGATTCGAATAAACCGGTAGTACGAATTGTTGGTCATCCGCAAACGTCCATGAGGACATCGTTTCTTCCATTTGACGTTCCTGAATTAGATTATCGTACCCATCAAATTCATCGAAAGGAACAATGGCACTACTGGCAGCCAATTGAGCTGCAAATCCTCTTGATATATTTTCCGAAATAGCCGGCGCATTTCCTGCTGCAATGGCGGACTGAATTCCAGCCTCTGATGAAGGACTTTCTGGCATAGGAGTAACTTTGATACTTACTCCATCCTCTTCCTCCATGTACTGTTGAGCCATGTCTTCCCAAAAAGCTTCCTGCGTCGGGTTCGGAGCTGCCCAGAACTCAAACTCCACTTCACCGTCTGAGCTGTTTCCCTCTCCACTACTATCCGACTGACACCCCGAAATAATCAATCCACTAATCATAAGAAGTAACACGAAGCATAACTTTTTCATTTTATTCTCCCCTTCCAGGTTTGTAATCGTATTCATTTTCTTGTAAACGGATTAAGTATGACTGCTTTATGTGCTTCAGCATCACTCACTCCAACATAAAGCTCTGCCTTCCCACCCTCCAGCTGAACCAGGCCTCCGCTGAATAAAACATCCTTCAGATCTGGCCGCTTGGCTGGACCTTCCGGAAAATCATTTCTGGTGGCGATAATATTCATACCAACGAGTTGATTCGTTTGTCGTTCATAAATACAGGTGAACGGATAGTAATGCCTGTCCCCTTGTTCATCAAAACTTGCGATGTGTCCCAGAACACCAATTTTTCCATTTTCTAGTAAATGGAGGTCGTTGACCCCTCCCCATTCTTCCTCAGTAAAGTGAGGTGCGATCAACGGAGCTTGGTCGATTAATGAAGCTTGGAGCTGTTCGAGTGAATTTAACTCGGTATAACCGATTTTTCCACGACCTCCTTTTTCCCCTTGAGGGCGAGTAAAGACTCCAATTCGATGATCTTCTAATTGTAAGAGGCGGATATCCTTCATACCATCTGGCCCTTCAGCAAAAAAATGAAGGTCGTTGATTGACTCTCCTTTATAGAAGACAGTTTTCCAAGTCAAAGCTCCTTCTTTAGTTGGATGGGGCGAGATCTTAACCCCACCGAATACGAGCTGGCCATGAATGGTACTAACAAAAGGGTCTTGCAGGTTATAACTAGCGGTATTTGTACGCGGGGACCAAACGTCACTCTCTTTAACAAAAAAGATTACGTCGGAATCCTCCGTGTGACGCCCTTCAACTCTTGCTGCAATCACCCATTCCCCTTCATCAAGAAAAGGGGCGGTAATGTTATATACATCACGTTCACCAACTCCCGTAAACTGAATCTTTTCACTATCCATAACTGGAGGGTGCTTCTTGTATTCCGTTAACAGGTTAGAAACCTTAAAAACCATTAGATCCCCTCCCCCTCCGGAATTTTTTCATAGGTCAATTTATCTAACAGCTCTTTTAAACTTATTTCAGCGAGTGCCATCGATGTATCAGCCACTCCATAATAAATACGGATTCTATCATCCTGTAACGTGACTCCACAGGTGAAAACTACCTGATCAAAAAAACCATTAACTTCATAGTCTGCTTCTGGGGCTAAAATTGGCTCATCGGTTTTTGATAAAACTTTGGATGGGTTATCAAGGTCTAGTAACACGGCCCCGAGACAGTAACGATCTTCGGTATCAGCCGCATGATAAATTTCAAGCCAACCTTTCTCGGTTTTAAAAGGAATAGCCCCTCCCCCAATTCGGCCGCTGTCCCAGCCATCCTCACTTAACCCCAGCAAGTGCTTGTGATTTCCCCAGTGAAGCAGGTTGGCTGATTCTGCGATCCAAATTTCCGGACGTCCAATTCCTTTAGGAACCGGACGATGTAAGGCGTAATATTTACCGTTTATCTTTTCCGGGAAAATGGCGACATCTTTATTTTCCGGATGGAGCATGAGCCCGTGCCTTTCATAAGAATTAAAATCTTTTGTAGAAATTAATCCAACACCTACTCCCTTTTCAGATACGGCACTATATTGAATGTAATATGTATCTTCGATTTGAGTTACTCTTGGATCCTCGATTCCCCAAGCTTCTAGCTCTACTTCAGGATAGAGAAAAGGCTGTGCATCTACGGTGAAATTCTGACCGTCTCTACTTCGGGCCAAGCGTACATAGGACAATGAGGTTAAAAACGCCGTTTCTTCCTTCTCAACAAGACGAATCGTCCGTGGATCGGAGAAATCATACGCTGGGTCCTGTCGATCGAGTTCGATCAGCTTCAATTTGCTTTCTTTATTAGAAGAATTAATAACAGATGCTTTTACTACATTGTCATTTTGACTTAAGGGACGTTCAGCTACTCTAAGCAACATCAACGTTTCTCCGTTATATTCTGCTATCCCTGCATTAAACACTCCGATAACTTCATGGTTCTCATGATAGGGTGATACATCATTCGGTGTTATAATCGGATTATCTTTAAACCTGTTAACCTTCATGCCATTCAAGCCCTCCCCATTAAATTGTTTTTGTAAGCCTTTTCATATAACTAAAAACATAAAAGTTACTTGTTGACTGTCACATTACAAATGTAATATTTTCAAACAAGTAACCTTACAAGTAATTATAACTCTAATAAATGTAATGTCAATATCATTTATAAATTTTAATTAAGTATTCATAAACATTGAATTAATCAGGTGTTTTAAGTATATTAAATGTAACGTTACAAATTTTTTTAGTACATTATACTTGAAGTAGACAGAGAGGTTGACTATATATGGCGAAGAAAGTGACCATGCAGGACATCGCAGATCAACTGAATATATCAAAGAATTCCGTATCTCAGGCGCTGTCAGGTAAACCAGGAGTAAGTGAAGAAACGAGAAATCTCGTCCATAAAGTAGCAAAAGAAATAGGCTATCAATACAATCGTCCGACACAATCGTCACCCTCCAATGAGCAGAGCACAGGTAACATTGCTTTAATTGCGTCAGAATTTGCTTTCTCTATGAGAAGTTTTTTCGGGGAAATATATTTAAGTGTAGAAGAAGAAGTGAACAAACGGAACAAAAACCTATTAATTCAATCCATCAACAAGCAATCCAAAGAGAAACTGCAACTCCCTTCTTTTATCGAAAATAGACAAGTGGACGGCATACTTATACTCTCTCACATTAGTAATGAGTATATTAACAAGGTGATAGACACAGGCATTCCCACTGTCTTGATTGATCACCACCACCCAAGCATTCAAGCAGATGCAATCCTGACGAACAACAGATTTGGTGCATACGACGCCATCAAGCATTTAATAGAATTAGGGCATGAGAAGATTGCATTCGTTGGAGATGTGGATTACTCACCAAGTTATCAAGAAAGGTTAGAAGGTTATATGCTGGCATGCAAGGAATACGGAATCAAAACAAAGAAAGAATATCTATTCACCGATGCACCCGAGGAAGCTAATGTCATCAATCACTACATTGCTCAATTAGAACAACAGCCCACGGCATGGTTCTGCGTAAACGATGGCCTCGGTTATCATGTCAACGCAGGATTACAAATTCACGGTATTAAAGTCCCTGAGGAAGCTTCTGTATGCAGCTTTGATAACGGGCAATTAGCTAAGCTGTCGACCCCAGGCATAACTTCCATGGACATTAATTTTAAAGCTTTCGGTCAAAATGCAGTGAAAAAGTTATTTTGGAGGATGGAAAATAAAGACGAGCCTAATCAAGAGATTTTGCTGCCGGCAGAGCTGGTCAAAAGAGAATCCACAGCTTCTAATAAATTTGGAGAGACTACACAGAAAAAATAACCCTTAAAGATAATGGCGAAAAGACAAACGAACTTAAAAATACTATTGCCCACTATAGGAATATACTTAACAGCTGAAACTTACAATGACGAAACTTCTTCCAAGGCGCTGCCAAAGCTGCGCCAGGACTCGATTCGATATAATGAATTCCGGGAAAAAGTGAAGAAATTCTTCGATCAGACGGAATGCGAAGATGTTGAGCGGATCCTCACGTGGGATGAGGACCTTTCTGAAGGCATGAGCATCCGCAGAAGCCACGGCTATATTAAATAAGAACACTCCAGCCCATGGAGTGTTCTTTTCTCTGTTTTAGAGTCTGTTAAAGCGTAAATTTGATATAAGAAACCCCCTGGTTGCTCTTGCAGACCAGGGGGATCGAATTCATTGCTTTAATTCTTCAATAAGCTCATTCGGGTTAATATAATTAATACTACTTACTTTTCCTTCTTCATTCGTTTGTGCATGCCCTCGAACTTCCAACGTTTTACTATCACCGCTCTGATTATTCGTAAAGGAAACTTCTACCAAAAATTTGTAATAGCCATCCTTCTCTTTAATAAATATACCTTCCGTTTTTAACTGATTATCTGGGTGTGCTGTTTCTAGGAAATACGATGCATCTGGAGTGTTTATGAAAGAAGCTTCATAGAAACCTTCACTTACATAAGGTTTATAATGCTCTTTAAAGTATTCTGAAAAATTACTAAAGTGCTTTTTATATTCTTCGCTTTCAAACCCCTTATTTTCCATACCGTCTAATGCTTTGTCTAACTTTTCATTCGGTCCATTAAACACAGTTTCCAAAGCAGCTCGTATGTTTTGTTTGCTTTCGCTTTCACCGCTATTGTCTTGGGCTTCTTCAGGTGAGGCTTCGGAAGAACTTGAGCCGGAACGATCAGATTTTTTCATTTCTTCAATTAGACCACCCTTGTCTGAGTATCTAACCCTTGAAAACTTTCCGTTTCCGTCAAAATTTATTCTCCCCATCACGGTAGTTGAATTCGTTTCTTCCCCTTTACTATATTCAACGTCGACTTCAAATGAATAAGCGTTATTATCTTGATCCTTTTCAATATTAATTTCTAAAGGTTTTAATTCATAACCATTTAAATACGCATGAGTAATAAACATCCAAAAATAACGTTTACCTTTAAAATGTTCGTAAGATTTCTCGTTAAAAAAGGGCTTATAGGTATCATCCAAGTATTCGTGCATATCTTCGTTCGAGTTATTAGAATACAACTCTTCTACTTTTTCACTTGGTCCTGTGAATTCCATTTCTAAAAAGTCTCGAACTTTTTCGCTATTCTCATCTGTCCTGTTGGAAGAGGAGTTATTTTCTTTCTCTGAAGCACTTGAGCCGGAACCAGAGCTGGAACTGGAGTTAGAGTTGAAGCAGCCTGTAATAAAAAACAGGAAAGAAAACAATAGAACAAGTTTAAAATACTTTTTATTACTTTTCATATTCAAAATAAAAAACTCACCACCATAATAATATTCTTACTCTCTGTTTACGAGATAACTCCCCAATAAGTTTCATATTATTCTATAATTGTATAATATTGTATTTAAACTAATATAAAAATAATATAAACAATCCACTTTCACGATGCCATGATTATAATAGAATGATCTGTTACACTTCCGTGTTAATTTTAAGATTAAACTCCTGATTAGAAGACTCAGTTTTGAGATTGTTGGGTCCGTTACTATATGTGGAAGAGGGCCCTGCCAGAGGAAAGTATGCTCTTTTTCTTAACGGTCTTACATGCTCCTATGACTGGCTATTCCCCATCTTTATAGCATGACAAATCCTCATGCTCCCATGCTCATTTTGTGCATCAAGAAGATATCTTAAGTGGTTTCGAGTTGCTGATTTGGCAAGGTCCGGAGGGGGACAATGAAGACTCCTCGGTTAAAAGCGGAAGCACCTTGGGCAGCGGCGTATGGACTGGACTGAGCTGACGGAGATAAAGAAAACACGAAGAGCGCAGCGATTCGATGTTGCCTTATCGTACAGAAGCGAGGGAAGTCTCACTAGACGCTAGGTGCTGGAGCTGGATAGCACTCCTTGTCGTTTATGCCCTGATGTAAGATTAAGATTAATAAAAGTGTAAGAACGGGATGAACATGATCGGTAAGATCCCGGAAGGCGAAGCCTGAGGAAGCTTACCACATGCCCACGGAAAGCGAATCGTCCCCCGCAGGAGCTTCACTGTAACCCGATATCTCGAAACTGAGTCTTAAAGTAAACGTCCCTATTGCGTAATAAGGCACTTATGAAGAATTACAAATCAACTTTAACAATACAAAAAATAAAAGGCCTTGCAGAGAATAACTCCACAAGACCTCTCATCTTCCTATCAATACATCTTCGTCAGCCACATCGACAAAGCAGGCACATACGTGATGACCAGCAAAGCAACAATCATCGCTACTAAGAACGGGATGACACCGACAACAATTTTTTCGAATTTCACCTTCCCGACCGTCGAGGCAACGAATAAGTTGACCCCAACAGGTGGAGTGACAAAGCCAATGGCCAGGTTGGCAACTAGAATGACACCAAAGTGCACAGGATCGACACCGAACTCCGTCACGATCGGCAGCAGCACCGGCGTCAAAATGACAACGGCTGAGATCGTATCAATAAACATTCCAACAAATAGAAGCAGCAGGTTAATGACAATTAAGATAACAATCGTACTCGTGGTCAATCCCGTCAGGTAATTGGAGATTTGATCCGGGATTTGGACAATCGTCATAAAATGCGCGAAGGAGACGGACAGGGCGATAATAATCATCGTCGTTGAATTGATTACGATCGTCTGCATGAACGAGTCATAGACCGTCTTCCACGTCAGCTCTTTGTAGATGAACCCGCCGATAATCAAGGCATATACCACGGAGACGACTGCCGCTTCCGTCGGGGAGAATACCCCGCCATAAATCCCGCCTAAGATAATGACAGGAATAAACAGCGCCCATTTGGCATCATTGAACGCCTTTAACACTTCCTTGCCGGACGCCTTGGAGTTATCATCCGGGCGGTAGTTGTTCTTGGCCGAAATGATAAACGCAGTCAACATTAATAAGGCTCCAATCAGCATGCCGGGGAGAATCCCTGCGATAAACATGTCTCCGACCGAGACGTTAGCAGTTACGCCGTAGATGACAAAAGGTATACTCGGCGGAATGATCACCCCGATTGATCCAGCTGTAGCCGGTACACTGGCGGCAAATCCGGGCTTATAGTTTTTCGCGATCATAGCCGGAATCATGAAGCCGCCAATCGCGGCAACGGTGGCCGGTCCAGATCCTGAAATGGCCGCAAAAAACATACAGGCGACGATCGTCACCATCGATAATCCGCCGGTCATCCAGCCAACCATCGAGGTGGCTAAGGTCAGCAGGCGTTTCGAGACTCCGCCTTTCCCCATTAATATGCCGGCAAGCATGAAGAAGGGAATGGCTAAGAGCGGGAAAGAATCCAGGGAAGTGAACGCTTTTTGCACGATGATATCAAGAGGGAGCGTTGTTCCGAAGTAAATAGCTGTAAAAGCCGATACGCCTAGAGAGATGGCGATCGGTACACCGATAAGCAGACAGACGAACAGCGTTCCAAATAGGAGAAGGATACTCATGTCGTGATCCCCTCGCTTTTCGGCGGCTCGTCATTTCCTTTCCAGATCTTTATAAGCTGAATGGCTAATCGGATAGACATACCTAAGGATCCAATCGGTACAGCGACCATCGGAATCCACATCGGAATCTGCATAGCCGGGGATTGCTGGCCGTAGCTGATCGTATCGAGTACGAGATTGGTTCCGTATACCGCTAAAAATAAGACCAGAAGAAACCACAGAATAATGCTGATCGACTCCAGTATTTTTCTCCCAACGCCATGAAATAAGTTAACAAAAGCATCGACTCGGATGTGTTCTCTCATTTTCACAGCGTAGCTTGCGCCGACCCATACCTGGAAAATATGTAAGTAGCGGGCGATTTCCTCCGTCCAGCTTGGTGCGGACTGGAAAATATACCGTCCCACGACCTGTCCGAAAATAAGGACGACCATCAGGGCAAGCGTAGCCACCAGTATTCCTTTTTCTATATTTGCGAAAATCTTCGACATGTCTGTCCCACCCTATTATGTAGTAAAAGGAAGGCCGCGGCCTTCCTTTCAGTTATCGTTATTCAACAGCTTGCTGTACGTTCTCCAAGAGGTCTTTCCCAATGTCATCTTCAAATTCGTCATAGACCGTCTGCACTTCCTCTTTGAAGGTTTGAATTAACTCCTCGGAAGGCTCATTCACTTCCATACCTTCTGCTTTCAACTCTTCTAAAAACTCACTGTCCTGCTTTTGAGCAAGTTCTCTTTGTTCCGTCCGGTATTCTTCAGAAGCTTCCACCACTAAATCCTGCAGATCGCCAGGAAGGCTCTCGTAAAAGTCATTGTTCATTAGTAAAGCTGTCGGCGCATAAACATGGCCCGTTAGCGTTAAGTAGTCCTGCACTTCATAGAACTTATTTGTGTAGAACAAGGATACCGGCGCTTCCATCGCATCATACGTTCCCTGCTGAAGGGCTGTGTAAAGCTCGCCGAAAGCAAATGGAGAAGCATTCATTCCAAGCGCATTAAAAGTAGCCGTATGAACCGGACTTTCCAGTGTGCGCATTTTCAGTCCTTGAATATCCTCCAGCGACTCGACCGGACCCTGGTTATTCGATAGGTGACGGAAACCATTCTCCGCAAACACAAGTCCTTTAATGTTTTGTTCCGTCAGATCATCCAGGAGTCCCTGGCCAATTTCACCGTCTAATACTTTATATGCCTGCTCATAGTTTTCAAACAGGAACGGCAGGTCAAACACCATGAAATCTTCATTAAAAGAAGAAATCGAAGCAACCGCCGGAATCGTCATTTGAATATTCCCCTGCTGAACCGCTTCAATTGCTTCCCGGTCGGAAGGATACAGCTCTCCATTTGGGTGCAGTTCAACCTTAAACTGGCCATCCGACTCTTCTTCAAGTTTCTTTTTAAAAGATTCCGCTGCGATGTGAGAGGACTGATCCTCTGATACTAAGTGAGCGAGACTAATGGTGTATGTTTCTCCGCTCCCCTCCTCTGAGTCACCGCCGCCTGAACTCGGACGTCCGCATGCGGCTAATGTGATAAGAGCTGCGAATAAAACAAGTAAAACTTTCTTCATATGTACTCCTCCTAGACTTGATATTGAGTGATGCGCGTACTGACTTTGTTCATATGTAGTTCCATCGCTGCCGAGGCCCGATCGACATCTTTTGCCTCCACCGCTGCAAGTATGTCCGCGTGTTCCTGACAGGCAGCCTCAGCACTTTGAGTAAGAGTGTTCGATAAAATGATAAAGGCACGGTAATCCCCTGAATTCATTTGCAGGATCAGATCCCTTAACTTCTTATTCTCATTGTCTTCTGTCAGCAGTAAGTGAAAATCCCGATCCAGCTCGACAAATTCTTCATAATCTTCCTCTGTAATCGCTTTCCTTTGATGGCTTACATTCTCCTGCAATTGTTCGATGGTAGCTTGAGATCGAATAGGGGTGATCGTACGGAGGTTGTGCGTTTCAAGCAGCGTGCGGACTTCCATCAGGTGCAGAGCACCTTGCATGGTAAACGTGGCTACCCTGGCCGGTTTCCCCTTCTGAAGGACGACCAGGCCATCCGCAGCAAGGCGGCGCAGCGCCTCACGCAGCGGTGTTCGACTGACACCGATCTGCTTCGATATTTTCTCTTCCGGCAATTCTTCGTTGGCACCAAATTCCCCAGAAACAATAGACTGACGCAGCAAGTCATACGTCTGGTCGGATATGGACATCATCTTATTGACCCTTCTCATGAATCACTCCACCCATTAATTTCTGTATACAGTATACTGAAAATTGTATAAGAGATTCATAACTTTGTAAACTGAATTTTATAAAAATTAAGAAAAATAAACTCGAAACACCAGCATTCTCAACGAATTTCCTGCCATCACAAGAAAGTCATGGATATTCCTTTATAAGCAACAATTTGTCCAATTTTAATGTTATAATTTTCTGACTATTTGGATACACTATTTATACAAGAATCTATTAATAAAAGGAGCTGCTTCCTATGCAGATTGAAGCGAAATGTAAACGGAGTATCTTCAGCCAAAAACCTTTACGACTGAACGAAGCGAAGAATGAAGAAGCCTTAAAGAAACTATTGGACGAACCCCACCACTGTTACTTTACAGAAGGCCAATATTATACCTTTACGATCCACCCGCACGTCTGGGAAAGCACCAACAATTTCTCAGAGAGCCAAATGTTTAATGTCACGCGTGACTTTGACCGAGTAGCCGACCACTTTGAATTAAAGACGCTGTCTAAGCTATAATCGAGCGATCAATGATCGCTCGATTTTTTTACTAGAGACAGAACGACCTTTCTGAAGACCGAATCTAGCATTAAAAAATGACCCTGTTGTTTAAACACAGGGTCATTGCCGCGCACACTATTCAATTCTATTTCCTTCTTCAATAGACGTTCCACATCAAGCATCTGGTAAAGCCGCCGCTTCCCCAGGTTCAGCATCCGTCACATACGTACCGGCTATTAGATCATGAATCGCCCGGTGATCCTTGCGAAAGCCAACAAAAAACGCACTGACAATATAAAGTACCCCAAATGTCAGTCCATAGATAAAACCTGACAAGACCACGCGCAGCAGCATCGTCCCAATCCCTACATCTTTTCCATTTGTTTTCACAATACGAATCCCCATCAATCTCTTTCCGACGACGTATCCATACCAGAATACAGGAACGATCAGCAGATACAGTCCCTCGAGCATATTAGATAGTAAGCTGTTTAGATCCGTCTGGAACAGGGCAGACACGAGCAGCCCAATGGGAAGAAATACGATTAGACTATCCAGCAGGACAGCTCCAAATCTTCTTAAAAATCCGACCGATTGATCCATAACCTTCACCTTTCTATCAGTTTGATTCACAGTCATCAATTGTATCCCTCATTCAAGAAGGTTTCGAATAAAAAACAAAGCTGCCCAAGTAGCGGCAGCTTTGTATCCTATTAAGCTTGCTTGAGATCACTGGTGTACTGTAACCCAACCGCTTCTCCTGGAGCGGCTTCAGTCACATAGGTGCCTGCGATGAAATCATGAATCGCACGGTTATCCTTGCGCAAGGCGACCATAAAGGCACTGACAAGATAGCCAATACCAAGCGTCAGGGCATAAACAATGCCTGATACTAGTACGCGCATAAGCATCGTCCCGAAATCCACATCACTGCCGTCCTTTTTCACAATGCGGATGCCCATTACTCTTTTACCGACCACGTATCCATACCAGAAGACAGGCACAATAATCATGTAAATCGATTGAATAAGATTAGGCATAAAGCGGTTGGTGCTGGTGTCCACATCCAAAAGGAAGACTGCAATAAGACCAATTGGGAAGAACACAATCAGTGCATCCAGCAGAGAAGCTCCGAACCTTTTCGCAAATCCGACAGTTTGATCCATAATTTTCCCCTCTCTCTCATACTGACTTCATTCTACTTAGGATAATATTCCTACGCAAGAAAAACGAAAATCTGACATTCATTCCTTCTCTTTCTTGTATATTCCTTAATTTGAAATTTTCACACCCAGATCTCTACCATTTTATTAAGAAATCATCCTCATGAAACGCCTTATTTATTGAAAAACAGAAAAAACACCTCTATATTTACTTAATATGTAAAAATATCACTCTCAGTTTGTGGTAAGTTTCCCGATTGCATACGAAAATTTTAGTATGAGAAAAGAACCTATTAAAGAAGGCATTACCATTTTTGGAAATCAAGTACGAAACACACGAATTCATCTGAACATGACCCAGGAAGAGCTCGCCTATGAAGTCGAACTGTCACCAAATTATATCGGCTACATCGAAAGAGCGGAGAGAGAACCTGGCATTTACCAGATCATTGCGATCTCTTTTGCCCTGGGTGTCAGTCCATCTTATTTATTCAATGAAGTAATTGTACCGGAGGAGTGCAAGAGATCTCCGGAATAAGTATCTGGAAAGGAGTTAAGGAAACACGTAAAACCGCTTGGATAGAAAGGAGAATAGAAGACATTCTGCACCAATAACTAAGGCAGCGCCGCAACATTCAAGATTTGCGGCGCTGCCTATCTACTATACTATATCGGAGGAACGATTCTATGGACTATATATTAAGACGTACCGAACTTGAAGAGGATGGGCACAGGAGCATACATATCCTGGACATCAAGAAGGCTCAATACCTCATCTATTACCCAGAAGAAATTTCACATGTAGATCATAAGCTGAGAACATTTCTATTTCCCAGGTTAAAAGGAATTAACGAAGGTCATTATGATCATTGATTGTGCATTTACTTTTAGCACTCGGATCATCTAGTCAATAAAAATTCAGTGGTCACTTTACTTGTATGACTTCACCTAACCTTCTATCATCTCTTCCACCTTGATCTTCACTCGCCACTCCTCACCATAGTCATAAACATAAAGGATCGTATCGCCTTGTTTTAACCCTGTTTCCCCAATTAAGACCTGATCGGCGGACTGTTCCGACGACCAGTCTTCCGGACTGGAAATGGAAGGTTCGGTCCAGGCTTTACCGGTCATGAAGAAGCTGTACAAATGAACATCCTCAAACTCGTACGATTGTTGAATAGCAATATGAAGATCTTCCATGGTGTGCTCAGCAGAGCCTTGAACTCGAGCCGTCGCGTCCCCATGTGTTAGGCGAAACGTGTAGGTACCTTGGAACGCCTCTTCAATTTCTCGCGGAAACGTTTGCTGCAGATCATCTGTTTCAAACAAATCTTGAAAACGATCCATAAACCGCTCATCTCCATCTCCGCAGAAAAAGTGCAAACCATACGCTTTGGCAGCCATATCCTCCGCAACAATCAGACTATTCCCCTCTTCAGGATAACGTCCAGGGTTGACCAGCCACTCGCCTTCGCTCTTTCTTGCTGGCACGTTCCAAACCGATACCGGACGAGTGAGCAAGAGCGCCTGCAGGAGTTCCCAGCCCACCTTCGTGGTCTTAATGGATGCTGGATGGATACTCTGTTTGTACGATTCCATTTTTTCCAGAAGCGTGTAATTCCATAGGCCGAAATAGGAAAGTACAGGTACCATATGCCCCATATCAAAGAGAGAACTAACATTGGTTCTCCCAGGCACATCGATTTCCTGTTCCGGAGGTTGAGAGAGTATCCCGCCGCAGGCTTTAATGACAGATCTATAGACGGATTTCTCGTGGTCGGTGAACACCGCCCAGTCCGTGTCCACCCAAAGCGTTTCCAGTAAAAATAGATACTTCTCCACATCGGAAAAACGGGTGAACTCGGTCGCCCGGTCCAGTAAGATCAGACGGTTGCCTTTACGGGTCATTAATTTTCCATTCAGAGCCAGATAATAGAACAAATGAACTCTTGGATAGTAGATTTGATCATTCTTCTCCGTAACACCCGTATTCTGTACTTCAAACCTTTGGTTCAACTGATAACAATGCTTCCTCTGCATATACCCTTTCGTTTTGGTAAGGGTTACTTTTTCATGGTCGATATAGTCTAAAAACACCTGAAAATCCCGAACGAGTTCCAGCGGTAATTCGGACGGATGAATCACGTCTAAAACCTCCTTCTATAAAACGGTTACTTGTATTTCTATTCCCGTCATTCACCGACTCCTACACCCTGGAAAAATAGACTCAATATGTAAATAACATCATGATTTCACTAATTATCATGGTGATTCTATTCTATACATAGGAGACTACTCCATTATAAAAAGCACCCCCTCAGGGATGCCTCATGGCCCATATTTCAGCTCACGTTAACCTGTACTTGCTTAAGGTTTACATCTACACGAAGTTACCAATCTTCCAATTTAAACCCTGATTTTTCAAGGATGTTCTTTGCTTGGTTATAATGATAATTCATCTCTGCTATCGTTTTCGCTTCTTGAAACTTCCTTACATGCATTTTGAATCTTTGTAAATCGTCGTTAGGACCATTTTTTCCAGACGGTCGAAAAGGAATTAAATCCCCCACTTCATTCTCTCCTATCCAAATTCATTTACCTCTTACCATATGAATGGAAAAAGAAAAAGTGTGGGACTGGAACCTCTTAGGATCAATTCCTAATACATTTAAGTTAATCGTAAAATAATCTAAGTTACTTGAGTTCTCGAGATCACCGAGAACACAAATTAGATTTATTTATTACTTTTTTGATTTCTCACCTAAAACTTAAATGAAAATCTATGCTTTTATATGGCCAGTTTTAACTTTCCAACGTTGGACAACTGCAGCCGCTTCATCTTCAAGCTGTCTTTTCAGTTTGAATTTCATAAAATGATTCACATGAATCATCCAGCGAGCATCAAAAAAAGCACCCCACAAAGAGGTGCTCTTCACATCGCCGTATAACCCGGCTACTCATCATAAAAATGGTTCAATGCTTCAGATACTTCCTCACCCACATAAGGCGCCAGCGTTTTTGCATAAGTCCTCGTTAGATGGTGCCCGTCCTGATAAACCAATACATTTCCAATAATCGGCTTACATTCATCCTCATTACAGAATTTATCCGTCAAATCAGCATAATACACATTATCCAAATTAAGCTGATCGACTTCATCTGATAAATCTTCAAGGTCATTCTTCGTCGTGCATTCTTCAGCATTTGGACCATTCTTATCAATACACGTCGGAATATCAAACTCCGCTCTCGGGTTGTCTTTCAAGGCAAACACGTTGATATCGTGTTTATTAAGTTTTCTCCACTGATCGACATAACCCTCTGGTATGCCTTCCCATTCCGTCGCATCAGCAGGCGTAAAAACTAAGTCCGGTTGTTTCTCGATTAATTTATCCATCACGGTTTCATTCCACTCGGCACACGTTTCTTGGTCGAGTTTTGTGGTCAATCGATAAGATTCGCTGGAGAACCTGCATGCACTCCGGGTATAGTTCAATATCTTTATATCATTGTTGTTCGCGTATATTTTCAATGGGGCTAACCAATGCGCACTATGAGACCCGCCAACTAAGGCGATGGTGTATTCCGGGTCCTCTACGTCTCCATATTCGCACATGATTACTTCTGACTCTTCCATCCCCTGGTGACATCCATCACCATAGCTTTCCGGCACTTCGTCCTTCGCTTGTAAGACGGTGGGCATAAACGGTTCATCGGTACTAAATTCTTTCCCTGGTTCCATCGCCTCGGCTCCGGGGTAGTCTGTATTCGTTATTTCAACACTAGCAGAGGCTGCTTGTGTATCTTTCACGTAATACGTCCAGGATCCATTTAACACCATCACAGGAATAGCGATTCCAAGTAAAATGAGTGCTAGTTTTGATTTAGACTGTATTTTTCTGTTTCTGATTGGTTTCTCCACTAGATTCGTAGTTGCGTAGGATACCACTATGGCCAATCCGATGATCAACAAACCATGAAGCACGGAAACGGTCTGATTACCCGTGATGTTGTAATATAAGACCAACAGCGGCCAGTGCCATAGATAAAAACCGTAAGAAATCCCGCCGAACTTCACTAAAGGTTTCACACTTAGAAGATGATGGACTCCAAACTGTCCACCACGGTTACCCGCGATTAAAATCAAGACGGCGCACATCACCGGCCAAAGAGCCGCATAGCCAGGAAAAACAGTCCCCACCTGTAAAAGCAGTCCACAGGTAACTAAACCAACTAACCCTAACCAGCCGGCCACCACACTTGTCCATTTATTAAATGAAATATGGGCGATGACCAGGGAAAGTATCCCGCCAGCGGCAAATTCCCATACTCTCGCAAACGTATCAAAATAAGCCCACGGTTGATTAACGTCCGTCATATACACCGAATAGCCAATGGATACGATAAACATCCCGATTAAAGTATAGAAAAATAGAACTCTAATATTCTTATTTAATTTCTTTGCAATCCCTATTACTATTAGCAGCACTAAGGTCCAGATGACATAAAACTGAAACTGGGTACTCATGGCCCAGAAATGCTGCACGGGACTAGCAGCGTTATTCTGCGCCAAATAATTAACTGAGTTACTGGCCAGCTGCCAATTCTCTACATAGATCAAGGAAGCTGCAACTTCTTTAATAATCGTTACCCACTCGGTTTGAGGTAAGAAATAAAAACTAGTAATAATCACAAATGCCAGTACCGCAAAGGCGATTGGAAATAATCTCTTCCCTAGTTTAAGGAGAAATTCAATACCATCTACTTTCCCCGTTCTTTCATACATATTTAAAAGCGATGTAGTTATTAAAAATCCGGATACAACGAAGAACACATCCACTCCACCTGAAACATTCCCCAGCCAGATGTGGTAAACCGCGACTAATAGGGCAGCTATCGCGCGTAACCCTTCAATCTCCGGTCTGAACTTCCTATTCGTCTCTTTGGATAGATTCATCTAAAGCCTCCGTTTTAAGTGAAATACCGACACATATTTTACCATAAGATGGAGAGTGGATATAATATATTGAACGGTTTTATAAAATCCTGGATGCTTCTCCCTAATAGCATTAACCGTATTTGAGATTAATTTCCGTTAATTCTAAGGAATTCGTCAAAATGGTGGTTCTTTTCCAATCATATATGGATATACACTTACTTGGAGGACCCTAGAATATATAAAAAAAACACCTGGTTCCGCATCGATTGCTACTTAAGAACTGGGTGTTTATTGTTCTATTACTATACCTAATCCACGACTTTAAGTATTAATTCACTACACTAAGTTACACTTTGAGAGATTCACACTTAAAATGGACAATATAGGCGGCTAAAAAAATACAAAGTTGTCGCCTTAAATTTCGACAAGCTTCATAATTAAATTGATTCCTAAAGGGGGAGGAGATTTAGATTATGAAGCTGGAGGGAGCGACGAAAGGTGAAAGAATTACTAGAACGGGGTATGTCTTATACAGACATTGCCCAACTTCATAGGTGGAGGTTATTTTACTCTTTACCCTCTTCTTAACTGGTGAATGTAAACATGTTTTCAACCTTCATACTCCCTGGTTCCCCATTAGAAACTTAGTAATTGATAAGTTTAACTAATAAAAATTTCATTAAAAAAATTGTTCAATTCTATTACACGGAAACTTTTAAAATTAGTCTATTAGTTACGCCCTCCTGTACACCCCCTAGTCGATACTCAGCCACCGTCATATAAAACAACTCAACTAATCCCTACTAAATAAATCCCTAGTATAAACCTTATCCTTTACTTCACGTAAATCATCAGTTATTCGATTCGCAACAATTACATCTGACACTCTCTTAAATTCCTCGAAGTCATTAATTATTGTAGAATTATAGAATGTATCATCTTGAAACGCTGGCTCAAATATCACTACTTCAATCCCTTTAGCTTTTACACGTTTCATAACACCTTGAATAGCAGATTGTCTAAAGTTATCTGAGTCCATTTTCATCGTAAGACGATAGATTCCTACAACTTTAGGCTTTCTTTTGATAATCATTTCAGCAACATGGTCTTTCCTTGTTCTGTTGGCATCCACTATAGCTGCCATGATATTATTTGGAACATTTTCATAATTAGCTAGCAGCTGCTTTGTATCTTTAGGAAGGCAATAACCCCCGTATCCAAATGAAGGATTATTGTAGTGGGTACCTATTCGAGGATCAAGTCCAACGCCATCGATAATCTGTTTAGTATCTAACCCTCTTATTTCCGCATAGGAGTCAAGCTCATTAAAGAAGGCTACTCTCATAGCCAAGTAGGTATTTGCAAAAAGTTTAATAGCCTCTGCTTCTGTTGAATTAGTAAATAAGACATCTATATTTTCTTTTAGAGCTCCTTTAACTAATATGTCAGAAAAAACCTCTGCTCTTTCAGACTTTTCACCAATAACAACTCTTGAAGGATACAAGTTATCATACAATGCCTTACCTTCTCTTAAAAACTCTGGTGAAAAAATAATATTTCTTGTGTTAAATTTTTCTCGTACTGCTTCCGTGTAACCTACCGGAACTGTAGATTTAATAACCATCACTGCATCTGGGTTAATAGACAAAACGTTAGCAATAACAGCTTCAACTGTTCGTGTATTAAAATAATTCTTTTCAGGATCATAGTTGGTAGGTGTAGAGATTATCACATACTCTGCATCCTTAAATGCTTTATAATTGTCCGTGGTTCCAGTTAAACTTAATTCTTTTGTTGCTAGGAATTCTTCAATTTTATTATCATTTATTGGAGACCTCTTATTATTAATCATATCAACTTTTTCTTGAATAATATCTAATGCAATTACTTCGTTGTGTTGAGCTAGTAATATTGCATTTGACAAACCTACATATCCTGTTCCAGCAATAGTAATTTTCATCTAATTCACCTCTATTATTCTTCGTCTACAATATTAATCCTCTCTGGCAAAATAAAAACGTTTATTATCTTCATACTTTGTTATTTCCACGCATGTAAGCGCAGGGATGGTTTTAGTTCTTCCTCATTTCACTCAGTCCTAATGATTACCATTATAAAATTTACTTGCTTGACCTAACGGTTATTACAATCAGGCTCGGAAAATTTAAGGCTGTATATGGGTTTTACATTTTGCAATAGTTATTAGAATCAAAACTATGTTTAAAATCCCTCCTACTAAACTGAACAATGCAATAGCTATTATGTCACTTGAGAATAAATAAAAACCTATAAATAAAGCACAAATTCTAATCACTGTAGAAATTATTGTAAAATTCAAGTGGAATTTCTGAGCTGCTAAAACTGGTAATGCTTGCACACTTGGCCTATTAGCGAGTCCAAATAAAAGCCATACTGCTAGCCACCTACTATATTCTCCTGCTACATACCAATCAGACCCAAATACTAAGCTGAAAATTGAGGGACCATACAGGAAAATTACTCCAAACGGCAGTAAACCTACCCAAAATAAACTATTGGTGGCAATAATTAGTAGTTTCAAGAAGTCTTCTTTTTTGTTATAAGCTTCAGTAAACCTTGGATAAAAAACATCTCCAATAGATTTACCTATTAATTGTACAGGTATACTCATCGCAGTCCTTCCCAATGTAAAAAAACCAGCCGAAGCAGGGCCGAACAAAGAAGCCAATAATAAAACGGGAAAATTTTGAGCTACTGCATTAAGTAAGACCTGTGGACTTCTATATTTAGGAAAATCAATATATTTTTTAATTACTTGTTTAAAACTTAAAGAACTTTCATTAAACCTAAAATTTGAACTATCATTAATTCTACGAGTATTATAGTACATTATTACAGCAATTAACCCGCTTTTTATGGCTGTAAAAAAAACAAGAACAGAAGCAGTTGGATAATATAAACCCACTACAATCATTCCACCATGAGAAATTACAGGCTGATAAATAGTTGCCTTAGCAATTAACTTAAATTTTTTATTTCTAATTAACCACTGTCTCATTATTTGCGAACATCCTGCCATACATATTGCTATAGGTATTAAATAAAAGAAGCTCTCAATCTCATGAGCTTGAAGTATTTCGACTATTTGATTATTAAATAACAGTAATATCGCTAATGTCAAAATTGTTACTAAGAAAATAATTTTCAGAGAAGTGTTTATGATACTAATGGCTTCTGCACGTTTAGTAGGCAATACAATTGCTATAGGTAGGGTAAGAGCTGCAACAGGCATAAGAACAATAATTATCGCTTGAAAGGAACCCATTAACCCAAATGCTTCGGGCCCATAAATACGTGTGATGACCGGTATTAGCAGGAATGTTATAATCTGTGCAGTAGCAGCCCCAGAAGCAACAACCATAATATTTTTCACAATTTTCTTTTGGAATAATTTTAGTAGTTTATTTTTCATTATCGATCTCTTTTCTAATAATTAAGCTGAGTAATAAACTTTTTTAAATTTAATAACGAATATCTTTTTAAACCTTTTTACTGGGATTAACTTTCTGAAAATAAATATAATGTTTGGATTAAATTAAATTTCTGATTAGGAGACAAAGATTCAAGAATTGAAAAACCATCAAGATTATCCGTAGATAAATAGTTAAAATCTATAATAGACTTATAATAATATGTTTCATACAGAAAACTAAATTCACTAGAATTTACTAATTTATTCTTGTCATACCAAGGCCCTTGTTCTCCTTTTTGTAAACCTAACTTACCTAATACTTTCTTAAAAACTACGTTAGAGAATGATATAGGGATATTTATATACCAAGAAAAGTAGGGTAATCTTCCATCACTATGAATTAAAAATTTTGTTGACCTTAAATAATCTTTACTGGCTTTATGAAAAAGCCGTCTATTCAACTTCCAAGATTGAGGTACTGAGGCACTTAACTTAACTATATCTTTTGATAAAAAAGGTTCATAACTTTTAAATAACCTTCTATTTACATGTAAGTTCGAAATACTTACATTCATCGAACTGGGCCAAAGATAAAACCATTCATCACTAGATTTTTTCCTAAAAGTATTTATATTATCTAAATGCTTTTTTTTTCTACTTCTTAACTTTTCTATGAAAGAATCTTTAAATATTGATTGCGTTATACTCGTTACGTCCTCTTTTACTTTAACATCAGGAATGTAAGGACGAGTCGTACCTTTTAATTTCGCTATCCTTGAGCCTTTCAATAAAGCGTCTGCAAACAACCCTCCAAATACACCATCATAATGATGTAATTGACAATTTAAATGAAATTTATATGAATGGGCATGAATAAATTGAAAGTTACTGCTACATAACTTAGAAACCTCTGGAAATATTTCCAAATAGTGAGTGGAAGTACGAGTAAAATAGTAAAAATTAGCATTATTTTTCTCTGCTGCTTTTTTCGCTTTTTTTCCTTCTAGATTAAATTGCTCTAAAAAAATAAAACTATCTCGTGGAAAAGGTTTTAATAATGAGGAAAGAACTCTTGAATCTTCCCCTCCACTTATAAATTGTGCCACTTTCGAATTTTTACTTACTAAACTATTTACGTACTTTTTTAATCCCAACTGCAATTTTTTAGCTGCTTTTTTCTTATTATGGAATTTAAAGGTTTCGTATGGTCTCCAGTAAAAAGTGGAGTTAATATTGTTTGATCTTTTTGAATATAAATGTAGAGAGCTTGGTGGCACTTGAAAAATATTCAAGTTAGTAGTGTAAGGATATGTAACTATTCCGTTAATAATAAAATCTACTATTGAGATGTAATCAATTTCATTTTGAATATTAAAACTTTTAGCAAGCAAGTCAACGTGACTAGAAAAAGCCACTAATTTCCCATTCTCTAATTTGTAAACAGGAATAAAGGACATCAAATCTGTAACTATTACAAATTTTTCTTCTACTTTATCTACAATAATTATCACGAATGGACCGCTTAGATCTTCATCCCATACTATTTTTCCACTTTTCCAACGTTCAAATATCTCTCTAGTATGTTCATTATCACTATCTATATCAAAATTATTTTTTTTAAATGTAAGTACAGGACCACCAATTACACCTATTAAAAATTGTTCATCTTCGAAAGTATTGAAACCATCATAGTGGTTTTTGGGAATTGTTAGGAAACCCCAGCTGCCTTGAAATTCCAATACTTCTTCATAAATACCATTGAATACCTTCTCAAAGCATAAAGAAGAAATACTCTCTTCTTGTTTTTGATTAGAAAGAATAAAATCACTCATATAATTAATTTCTCCTCTTTATATATAAAGTTCTTAAAATACCATTTAATATCAATCTTTAGATACTTTTTGAATTTTCTGTTTGGAAGAGGTTATTAAGATAATCCAAATTATAAGTGGAATTGTAGCATTTATTAAATCACTTATATAAGACTGCGAACCTCCTCTACCAATGACAAGTATAAGAACAATAAAATAAAGATTTATAACAGATAAAACTTTAGATTTTTCATAAAATACACAAAATAAACCGACTAGAAATCCAATAATTATTGCATGTATCCAGAAAAAATGCATTCCCCACACTAAAATAGATTCTCCTAGTATAGAAGGTAATATTACATTAAACCCTTCTTCTCCTCGTTGGACACCTAATACCTGATAACTAAATATATCATTTATTGAAATTGTGGGCTTGCTCCCCCATATTATGGAAGGTATAGGGAGGAATATGAGCCATAACAAGTAAGAAAGTGGAGTTAGAGCTTCAGTGAAATTAGTTATTAATGAATAATAAATTGGGTAATAGGTTTCGCTTTGAACAAGGGTTACTAATGAGTCTAAATATTTATCATTAGTTATGTTAGATCCAAGTCTCATTGCTCTATAATTTTGAAAAAATTGTACTAAAAATAACAGAATTATTCCTATTATTGATAATTTACCCTTAGTAACTTTAAACCCATGCTTCCCTATTGAAGTAAACAGTAAAATAGTAAATACTATATAAACAACCATTTCATATCTACCCCAATAGCCTATGGTTAGATAATCTAGATACAACCAAATAAGAACCCATATAAACGCGATATATTTTCTTTTATTCACTATTAATATATATAAGTGGATGAAAAAAAATGGCATCAAAACAAAACCTATTAATTCACTAATACTTAAAATAAAACTTGAAGATCTTGTCTCTGTTTTTTCGAATACGTTAACGAGACTAGGTAAAGGTGGATTCCATAAATCACTTATTCTAAATGAAGGTAAAAGTAAATTAATGAAAATGGTAAAAATGAAAATCACAGAAAGTATAAAATACAATTTCTTAAAACGAATTAAGTTATAATCTAAAGAATTTTTTCCATTTAAAAGTTTATTTTGTAGCTTTTTATCGAATAATTTAAAACTCCAAAACATAGAAAATAGCAAAAAGAATAAAAAAGTAATATATGTGATTACATGTTTAATATTTACTTGATCAAATGATATGCCAACACCAGAATACATATAGACAGAAATAGTAATGAAAATAAAAATGAGCTTTCGATTTGATCTCTTTATCCGGAGATAAAAAATGCCAAATATAAAAAAAGTAATTAAGGTAATTAAAAATAATAAGCTCCAGTTAATTACATACACGCTATCATCCTTCTTTAAGTAAATCAAAAATTGAATTTTTTAATTTAGCTTTTTCATCTTCCCATTTATTATCATTAATGAAAGTAGTTAAATTAGATTTATAGTACATATAGTTTTGCTTTATTCTGATTAAAGATTGCTTTAAACTATTATCCGCAATTCCAATTTGATACCTATCAAATATTTCACGCAATGTGGGGTTATAAAAAGAAACCATAGGCACGTTAACACTTGCGTATTCATAAACTTTATTTGAGGCACAATAAACGTTGTTTAATCCATGATTTGGGTAGAACAAATACCCAATATCACAAGAAACTAAAAAAGAAGCTAAATTTTTATAAGGTACTGAAGGTATGATTTTTGAGTTAGGAGCATTTAAATTACATATTTTTAATTCTATATCTTTGTAAAAAGGACCATCACCTATAATTAGGAATTGAAACTCATCACCCAACTCGTAAACTGTGTCAATAACCTTGTCAATATTTCTTTTTTTAGTAATTGCCCCAGCATACACGAGTGTAACCTTATCTTTTGAGATAAAACTATTAACATCGTCAATTCTTTTTTGCATATCTTTAGAGGATGAACTTTCAAAAACTGTCAAATAAGAAATATTTTTGATGACTAATGGATCTTTTTTTAAATTCAAATACGCTTTCATCAAATTTCCTCGATTATTATTAGCGCATATTACTAAATCGGATTTTTTTATAGATATTTTTTCAACATAATTAAATAACTTTGACCTAACTCCTTTGGCCTTTTCAACCATAAAGTTAAGTTCATGGCTATCGTACACGTAGATATTTTTTCTTTTAATTATTGTTTTTAAAAACAATAAAGGAATTGCAGAATAATAATCATGAGCATAGAATAAATCATGTTTATTACTTTTAGCGTAAGCAATTACTTCTTTTACAAAGTTTATATATTTTGCCCAACTACTACTTTTTTTCTTATTATTAATAGTAATATTATGAATGCCTGTTTCACTATTAATTGGTTCTCCATAAGATATTACAGTAACATCATAATCTTCTGCTAGTGCAGTAGCTGCACGCTGAACACGTGCATCAGTATTTAAATCATTATATACTACCATTAAAATTTTCTTCATTTCAAACTTCCTTATTTATAATTCTATTAAGAACTTTTATATATTCATCTTTAATTTCCCCAAAGTTTAATTTTTCATCTTTGAATTTTTTATTTCTAAATACGAGCTTTGAAAATTCATTATTATCCATGTTCACAAGATTTTGTAATACATTAACAAATTTTTCTTTATCCTCCAAGGGAATAGCCCAACCTGCTTTTGATTCATTAATCTCCGTCCAAGGGGTTTGATCACTGATAACTACCGGGCAATTTGAGATCATTGCCTCCACTATTGCCTGACCATAATTTTCCGATAAAGTAGGAAAAAAGAATATATTATATTTAGAAAAGGTCTCATGGATAGAGTCTCTACTTACTACACCTCTATATTGCACTCTTATATTAGAAGGGAGACCCGCTATTTCCTTCAATATATGTTCCCAGTATGGGTCATCTTCAATATATCCATAAATATCAAAAACTACATCGCCTTTTAAATGTTTTAATACTTGTATTGCATATATTAAATTTTTTTTGGGATGTATCCTTGAAAGAAAAATAAGCTTTAGTTCATTTTCCTTTTTATTAATTTCTTTTAATTCCCCTTTATATACTGTAGGTATATTATCCAGGAAGAAAGTTTTAGAATTTTCAACTTTAAGCTTCTTTTTTATTTGTGTTAGTTCTTCTTCTGAAGTCGCCTGAAAATATACATTATTATTTATTAGTGTTTTCCTCACTAATTGAGTATATATCCTTTTCTTATACTTTTTCATGTTAAATGCATTTTTGCACATTTCGCCTCTAGGTGCTAACAAACATGGAATGTTCAGTTTTTTACTTATTTTAAGAGCTGGAATTGTAGATTGTGCTCTAAAGAAACTGTTAACGTAAATAAGATCAGGGTCAACTTCTTTCACAATTTTTTTTAAGCCCTTATAATTTATTTCTTTTTCTCTTAAATACATAACTTTAGCTTCGTTTCTTTCGTTCCATCCAGAAGAAATTCCTTTAAATCTTTCTTTGGAACCCTTCTCATGGTCACTAGCTACTATATAAATATCTAGTTTATCTTTTAATAACTCCGAAAAATTAGAAATACTTACTGGTGGCCCACCGTAATTTAAAGCGGGAAAATAACCTTTTAATAAAATTAAAACTTTCATTGGATACCTCGCTATTTAAATAGTTTTGTATTCTTCTATGGCCTCTAATAGAAACTTATGGTTCTCAAAGGCTTGTGAAATTGTATAATTTTCTTTTTTCCCTGTTAAAACCTCATAAATATAAACATACTGGCTATGGATTCCTTTATCTTGTTTTAATTTATTCCTAGTTTTCTTACTACTTCCATAATTAGCTGATTTGATAAAATTATCCATTTCAAAAACTCTTCCATTAGAAAACACCCTTAATTTCTCTTTAGGATACTTATTAGATCCCATGGATGTATATATAATGTTTGCAATAGCCCCAGATCTAAACTTCATTGTAATTAATGCATTATCCTTTTTAGGGTAAGCTTCAACATCTGCAAAAGTTATATCTAAAGATATTATTTCACTTCCATCAAGTGCCTGTATCACATCTACAAAGTGGCAAGCTTCTCCTAAAACTCTCCCCCCTCCCACTCTTTCATCGTGGGTCCAATGATCTGTAGGAATATATCCAGCGTTACAAACATAGTCATAAAGTGCTGGTATTTTGTCAGTCGATAGTTCTTTCTTAATTTGTTCAATAAGTGGCGCATGTCTGCGGTTCATTCCACAGAATAATTCTCCTTCATTTGCATGATAAGTAGATTTAATCTCATTGAGTTCTTCAATATTTAAACAAAGAGGTTTCTCACAGTAAACATGTTTTCCTGCTTTTAGAGCCTCTATAATAAAATTAGCATGAGTATTATGTTGAGTGGAGACAACTATAAGGTCAATTTGTTGATCATTCAACAATTTTTTATAGTCATTTGTAACGTAGTCAAATGAGAATGCGTTTTTAGCCTGTGCAGACCCAATTCCACCTGTAGTAGCCAAAGATTTAATATGATATCTGCCAGTACTATGCATAATTGGTAATAAAGTATTATTAGCAAAGTTTCCTGCACCTATTAAACCAACCACAACCTTTTTATTGGTAATTGTCTGTTTATTTTTATCATTATATACTGTATTTTTCCATTTAGATTTGTTATTAGAGTATTTCAATAATATTCCTATATAATGTTCATTCTTCTTATTATGAGTAATCATTTCATAAGCTTCATCAGCTTTTTCAAAGTCAACTTCATGGGTGAGCAAATCAGAGAAATCCACTCTTTTTTCAATTAACAACCTTATAAATTCTTCAATATTTCGTCCTTCTGTAAAACGTACATAACCTAGTGGATAATCTATACCCTTTTCTTCATAATTATTGTCATATCTACCAGGTCCATAAGAGCGAGCTATTGTAAAAGTCAATTCCTTTTCATAATACGGCCGTCTGTCTATGTTCATTTGCGTAACACCTATCATACAAATAGTGCCACGATCCCTCGCAATACTTGCAGCTAAATCCATTGGTTCATTACTATTAGTTGCTGCGGTTATAATAACTTTATCTACTCCGTAACCTTTAGTAAGGGACTTTGTTATTTTTTCAGCATTTTCATCTGTTGAGTTAATAAAAGCTTTTAATTTTGTTGCTGGGAGTGATTTATCAAAGACATCATAACCTATAACGTTACAACCATACGCCTCCAGTATTCGAGAGGTTATATGACCTACAAGCCCCATTCCAATTACCGCTACCGTCTCCCCCGGTAATACCTTAGCTTGGTGAATACCTTGTAGAGCTATGCCTCCTAAAGCACACAATGCTCCTTGTCGATAATCCTTATAATCTTGAGGTATCTTTGCTATTAAGTTTTTATTAACTCTGTTAATCTCGCTATGGTATGCTTGGCCAGCCATAGCAACTATATCTCCTATTTCCACTTCTGTTACACCACGCCCACAAGCTATTACTTTACCTACCGCTGAATATCCCATAGGCATTGGTTCATTTAGGCGGGTAAACGCTGCATCTAAAGTAGTTAATATACCATCAGTTGACATCTTTTCGGTAACTTTTTTTACTTGATCAGGTCTTTCTAATGCTTTTTTCATTAAATTTTTGCCGCCAAAAGATGTAAGCCCTCTTTCTGTCCCTGCACTTATAATGGAGTAATGTGTTTCAACTATTACATAATTATCTTTAACTATAGGGCGCGGTGTATCGATTAAATTAACAGATCCGTCATTTACCATTAGAAATAATTGCTTCAATTCACTACCTCTTTTCTACTACTATCAGTATAAAAAATTCTTATAACGTTATTCATTGTACTCTGAGACCTTATAAGTTAGCTTTTGTTTTAACATGTATCATAATTAAATATTAAGTTACTAATTTTAAGTGTAATTATTAAACTTTCAAAATATCTATCCATTAAATTCTATAATTTATATGAATTTTTAAATGTGTTTGTATTTTTAGTATCTAGTACTAGCTGGTTTATAACAAGGTTTGCATTATTCTTAATATGGTCATGCCCTACCATTATAACTAAAATTTCTATTTCATTTAGAAAATCTTCAAAATTCATAAACTGATGATCTACCATTCTATCTTTAACAAAAGGATCAAACACTTTTACTCCGAAGGCTAAATGTTCATCCATTCTTTCTAACAATTGAAGAGTTGGACTCTCTCTTGTATCATCAACATTTTCTTTATAAGCTAACCCGTAAAGTCCCACTTTGGATATATCTTTAATTCCATGTTCCCTCATAATATCTCTAATACGTCCCAATACATGCCTTGGCATGGAATCATTTATTTTACGCGCAGTTAAAATTAAGTTTGTTAAGTCTGGGTAATCACCAACTAAAAACCATGGATCTACTGAAATACAATGCCCCCCTACCCCTGGGCCCGGTTGCATCATGTTAACTCGTGGATGCATATTTGCGATCCTTATAATCTCATAAACATCCATATTATCCGTACGGCATATCTTCGCTAACTCATTAGCAAATGCAATATTAATATCTCTATATGTATTTTCAACGACCTTCGACATCTCTGCTGATCTTATATCTGTTATGACAATTTCCGCTTTAGAAAAATTAGAATAGAGCCCTTTAATTTTTTCTCCGATCTCTAAATCATCGGTGCCTATTGTTCTTGAATTGTGTTCTAGTTCATAAATCATATTACCTGGAATAATTCTTTCAGGAGCATGTAGCAAATGAATATCAGTACCCAAATTAAATTCTCTTTTTTCAATTTCAGGGCGAATAAACTTATCGACTGTACCAGGTGAAATTGTCGATTCAATAATTATGGATGCGCCTTTTTCACAAACATCAAGTACGCTATTTACTGCTGCTATGACATACTTAGGGTCAAGCTTCTTACTGTCCTTAACATACGGTGTAGGAACTGCAAGAATATAAGTATGAGTCTTCTGATATTCAGTTGTGAATTCAATTCCATTAGATAGTGCCTTTTGAAACAACTCTTCTAAACCCTCTTCCTCAAAAGGCAACTTGCTATTATTTAAATTGTTTACCAAGTTTTCATTATAATCAGTACCAACAACCTTAATTCCACTCTTGGCAAACATAAGCGCCGTTGGTAAACCAATATATCCTAGTCCAATTATATTAATCATAATTAACTTCCTTTCATCTATCCATTTGTATTTTGCTCATTTAAATAATCTAATATTAAATATGAATTTGCTTTTCTTTTCTACCATGTTTTTTTTAATAGATATACAGTTTATTTCTTCTTTTCTTAAATAGTAGACGCTCCTATAACATTTATTAATCTCTATATCTCCATTAGTTTCTATAGAACAAATTGCTTGATTTTCCCAATGTAATTCCAGTCCTTTTGCAACTCTTTTTACCTCGCAGGGTGTGTGGAAAATAACCTCTGAATATTCTCCATCACCTATAACTTCATCAGTAACGGAATATCCGAAACTTTTTTGCTCAATTCTCCTCTGATGATGATAGCCATTCTTTGAAATCATAGTCCCTTCAAAATTATCAGATCTGTATTTTACCTCTTTACGTTTAGTCCAATCAGTAACTAGAAAGGCACCTTTTTTATTCATTTGCTCCATTCCAGGTACTTTTACTGTATTATGACCTTTCGTTGAGGAAAGTGTTTTACCAAGTTCACTGGCATAAGAATAAGTGCCACTATCACAAAGAACGTTTATTCCCTTATGCCATAAATCTATATGCAACTGATCCATGTGTGCAGGTCTAGATTTATAATTCTGTAGACATGTCATTAAAAAGCCACCATCATGACGGAAACTATAGAAGCCTGATTCATTAAAAACTGAAGATTTTCTTTCTAACTTTTCAAAAGGAAGTTCTCTATTGTCTCCAAACCAAAAAATTTCCTCATCATAATCGCCAAATTCATATAACCTTTTACCTTCAATTAATGCATAAATTGTGTTCAATACTGGTCGGAAATCGCGATACCCGCATGAACTTAATGGAAATATAAGGGCTCCATCATTGGATCCGTAGTTGGGTACATCTCCATCATCATTTTGAACTTGGTATAACAATAGAACACTGTTTTTAATTCTTTCGGCTTCATTAATATAGATCTGAGTTTTTTCACTCATTTTATAGACACATTCAATAATTTGAAGAGTAAACCTGTGATAGTTGAAGGAAAATTGTGTGAATCCACCATCAGGTTCAAATTGTTTTACAATTTCTTTATCTAGTAATTCATAAGCCTTTTTTACTGTTGCATTACTTTCACAACACCATGCCCCCACAATTAAGCCACTTATCTCAGAAAATGTATGGTTATTTTGGATACATTTATGGGCGTAAAAAAAGTTTGATAAAACTTTCTTATAGCATACTTCGACTAGATTTTTTACATTCTCTTCATCTGACTTTGTTGTAAGGCCGCAATTTTTAAATACTGTATATGCTATCAGTGTGTTTATCATTCTTAAAGTGCATTCTTGGCCACATTTAAAATTAGCTCCGTATGGATAAGGGTTGTCTTCTAACCAAGCCTTTAACTGGTTTGAAAATGCAATATAGTATTTTTGCTCACCTGTTAACAAGTAAGCTCTAACAAAGAAGTGAAAATGTGTTAGTCGTGATGCTTCCCAAATAACTTTTATATCACCTACATCTTTATCAAAGTCAGGTAACTGATACCATTTAACGTTTTTTTTACTCTCAGCTCTGGTAAGTGGGTTATAATGCCAGTTAATAGGGTATCCGTAATCTAGTTCAATTGAAGAAAAGCCAGTAATAATCCCATCAATGGCTTTATCGGCAATTAATACGATTTCTGATTTTTTTTCTTCTGTTAACTCATCTAAAAAGTTTTTTATTGAAGGCACGTTAAATTCAAATAAGTCAATTCTTTTCACTTCAACATTTCTTTCAAAAAAGTTTTCTGTAGCAGGAATTGCAGACATCATCTTTAATTTCGCTGAATACAAGGAACGATTGATTGTCCATTTTAATCCATATTCAGTTAATAGCGAATAAACTTCTTTTTTCATGAGCTTACATTCTCCGTTACTGAAATTAATTTTTTTGTTAAAACTTTATAATCATAATGCTGCGCGCCTACTCTTGCGTTTTGACTCATCTTATTGTAGGTTTCATTGGGCATTTCATAGATATGCATAATAGCGTTAGCCAACTCGTCAGGTGTATCTTTTTCTAATGAGAGTCCACAATCATATTTCTCCAAAGGACAATAACCCATTTTGACAGTAGAAATAATAGGCTTCCCCGACGCCATGTATTCAAACAATTTGTTTGAACTATTTCCTCTAGACCAATTATATTTTGTTTGTGAATAATTCAATATATTTACTGAGGATTTGCTCAGTACGTAAGGCATGAACTTTTTATCTACATAACCTTTCAATTTAACATTAGTCAATCCTTCATCATTAACGCGCTGTTTTAACATTGATAATTGGTTACCATCACCGTATATTAAGAATTGAATATTTTTTTGATCTTTCAATAACTTTGCAGCATCTAAAATATTCCCTACATTATTAATGGGGCGTATTGCCCCCGTATATACCACATTGAAATTTCCGCTCATTAAATCTTCATCTTCTAGTACATTATTTTCAATTTGTCTATTAAATGCTTCAATGTCTACACCATTATTTATATAATGACATTTATCAAGATCAATATCTCCACCTTGTTCAGTCGTCCACTTTCTATCCCTAAGGTAGTCCGTGTCGCCCTCTTTTAGAAAAATTAACGCATCTGAATTTTTATAGATCCAGTGTTCTCCAGTTATAAGAAGCTTTCCTAAGAGGCTACTTTCTTTTGTTTTCCCAAAAGCAAATATTGCCTCTGGCCACAAATCTCGCACCTCGCTAACACAAGGCACGTTAAGCTTCTTTGAAACCTTAATGCCTGCAATCATAGCTAGTGGATGAGGAGATGATGCAATGATTAAATCAGGCTTACCATATTGTTTAGCATATTTTTTTGCTACACTAAGTAGATTTTTATAATATACTGCCATATTCTTAACTCTTGCAAGCGTGTTTTTTGAAGATGATGGAGTCTTGACAAATACAAAAGATACACCGGAATGATCTTCTTCGGTAAAGGGCCTACCATCATTTATTAAATTCATATCTGAAAAATGAAGGTATGATGCCGCAAATACTGTAGTTTTATAGTTTTCTTCATTCAGATTTACCCCAAAGTTGTATGGTCTCGTAAAACCATTCAATGTAGGTGGCGTCGCATAGTGATGAAAAATCCATATATTCTTATAATCGTTTGTTTCTCCCATATTTTAAGCCCCTAAATTCTTTTCTGTTATTAATATAGACTCTTCAAATGATACCTTCTCGTATTCTACTCTCATACCGTTCAGCAAAGTTCCTGGACTACCGGGTAACTCTTTATCATAAATAAAAGAACCAAATACTTTCTTAAATATCTTTGAATTTTTAATGCCTATTGTAACCACACCATTAAAAAACTTTGTAACTTTTAAGTCTTCCCCATGAGCATTCGCAATAACTTTCGCTAACTTTGTTGTGTTTACATATGCCTTATTTTGCGGAAAATACAGACCACTAACTTCGTGTTTAATTAATAATCGTATAAACTCAGATAAATTATCAATATAAATCATGCTACGTTCATTATCTATATTAGGAAAGAGCGGAGATTTTAAAGCGAGAGTTGCAAGTCTCCTATAGTTTCCAGGACAATTTTTGCCATATACTATCGGTGGTCTTAGAGTGGCAACATTAAAGTCTTTATTTTCCAGCTCTTCAAGAAGTTGTTCAGCTTCATATTTTGATTTGGCGTAAGGTGTCTTCGGTACTGGAAGAGTGTTCTTTGTTATATATCCTGTTTCCGTCCCATAAACCCCCATCGTACTTAAGAATATGAACTGTTTCACTCCTTCTTTTTTTGCTTTTTTCGCTACTTCTATAGTGAGGTCCCTATTTACTTTAGAATACTGATCGGTATTATCTTCTTTGACATGTACAATTGCTGCCGTGTGAAAGACCACATCATATTCTTTAAATGAGTGGTCTTTCCAACTGTCATCTCTCAAGCTAATTGTTTCAACTGAATAATTATCAGGGAATTGTAAAACCCATGTTTTAAAAGATGTTCCTATATAACTATTAGCCCCTGTTATAAGTATCTTTTTCATTTGAAACAGTCTCCTCATTAGTTGCTGCTACTTCGTTATTGCTTTTGTTCACATCAACTAAGTATTTATCTACGTATCTATCCTCTCCAAATAACACAACCCCAATAGTCCTTAATATAATTTTAACATCGAGGACCATGCTGAAATTTTCTACATAGTAGACGTCAAACTTATATCTATCCTGCAAGGTAAGGTATATATTTCCGCTAACCTGTGCTAATCCGGTTAATCCCGGCCTCATATTTAATCTTTTGGAAATTTCGTCTGTATAGTCTTTAAGAGATGCAATACGTTCTGGCCTTGGACCAACAAGGCTCATCTCGCCTTTAAGCACATTCAGAACTTGAGGTATCTCATCAATTTTACTTCTTCTTAGAAATTTACCAATTTTCGTAATCCGATTATCGTCTCTCATTACTTCTTGCCCTTTGATCATTTTTCCAGAGCCCGGTCGCATAGTTCTGAATTTGTAGACTTTAAATATTTTCTTATGAAGCCCCGGCCTTTCTTGTAAGAAAAATATTGGTCCTGGTGAAGTAGTCTTAATGATAATTGCAACTAATAACCATAAAGGGAGAAATGGGACAAGAATAAATAAAGATATAACAATGTCAAAGAAACGTTTAGTAATTTTTTGATTTTTCTTCTCCTTCATAACTATCCCTCTATCTCGTAATCAATAGGTGTTAAATATCCGTCACTAAGTTTAATTTCACCTTCGTGCACGCTTGTCTTAGCTGACCATATTCTTAAGGTTTTATCTTCCTTGTTTAAGAATGCTCCCGGATAAGGGCGTGTAACAGCTCTCACCAATTTGTCAGCTTCATCCATAGTCATGCTAGTTAATATTTCGCCATCTTTTGGTTTTCTACCCGGCCATTTAGTAGCATCTGCTTCATGCTGTTTTACAAGGTTAATATTATTAGTAACAATATCTTCCCAATACTTTGCAATAAGACTGATGTGCATATCATCTACTTTTTCATAGAGTTCGGTTGCTGTAGTACTTTCATTAAGTTGTATAACACCTTGTCCTATAATATCACCGGTATCAACGCCTTCATCCAACTTAAACATTGTTACCCCTGTTTCATCCAGCCCTTTAATAATAGCCCATGGTATTGCCGCTCTTCCTCGCCCTACAGGTAATAATGTCGGATGCATACCAATACAACCATTGTTAGGGGCTTCAAGTACTTCTTTCTTTGCGATTTGCGACCATCCTATAATGAACAGCCAATCTATTTGATGTTCTTTCAAAGCATCAAGTACTTCTTGATTATTGATATTATCAATTTTTAATAAAGGTACATTATGCTTAGCTGCGAAATCATCAAGATATATTCTTCCAGACTTATTTTTAGCCTTTTCATCTTTAAGAGTAATAAGTAAGTCTAAGTTACCCCCAACACGATAGATTTCTTCAATACAGCTTAGCCCTAATTGAACGCAAGTGGCAAATGCAATTCTCTTATTCAAAGTCTACCATCCTCTCTGCTTTCTAGAATCCACGTCTAAATACACTCTCAAAGGCTTCTGCATATACCATTCCAGCTTGACTGCCACGGTATGCAGCTAAACCTTTTATCGCTTCATTGCTTCTAGGATGAGGGTAGTCTCTCATTACTCCTCGGTACTGGGCTAGAGCCTCTAATTTTTTATCGACACTTCCTTCACCAACTTCAATGAAAGTATTTGGTGAAAATTGATTCATAGTTTTATTTACTCCCCATTCCGTTGAAGATGGGACTTCCATAAAGAGTAGTTCTTTTAATGGTCTTACATCACTTCTACGTTGGAATAACCTCACTGAAGCTTGGCACGCAAGAGAAGTATGTAAGTGATCATTATTTAAATCTGCAGGATGGTGAGTGAATACTACATCCGCTTCCGTTTCAATAATAGATTTTTCAATAAACTGTACTAGTTTTAAATGTGGAACCGTATTAAACTCAATGTTTGGAAAGTCCCCTGTAATAACTCTATCTACACCAATAATATTCATGGAGCTATTCACATCTTCATTTAACTCATCAGTACTTGGTCTGTGGTTCCTTACATTAACATCTCCAGAAAGTATACAAACATTTACTGAGTGTCCTTCCTGTGCAAGCTTATTGATTGTAGCTCCCGCCCCTAGTACTTCATCATCTGGGTGGGCAATCACAACTAAATATGACATTTCACTTACCCCTTTTTATGAAAATCTTTACACTTTTTAAAACCACTTAGTGATTTAATAGTTGCTTGGATAACAATTCGGTGATCATCCAAGTAACTATTGAGACACCAAATTCTTAGGCTATCTCACCTACCTAATGTAAGTCACCTTTTGCTAGAGTTGTCTATGCCTCAGAAATCTCCACATAAAACAACTACGTTTAGTGATAAAAATTAAAGAAGACGTTATTTATCAACTTGAAAGTTCTTCCTTAATAGGATGGGCTCAAAGCCTGTCAGTCACTATAAACAGCCAAAGCAAAAGGTCGCTTCAAACGAAGCAACCTTATTTTTCATTACAGAACGCTCAACTAACTCTTTAATTACCCCGCTGTTGGAGTACCCTTCAAATCCCCCGGACTTGTGTTACTCCTAACAACTAAAGCACTTGTTCTAAAAATTCCTGTTTCTTTGGTAGACTGTTATTAGCAAGAGCAAGCGCATACTCTTTCAAATCATCCACGTCACTATATACATGATGATCAACCAAATACTGCACAAGCTGGTAATCGAACTCGACGGTTTTGCCAATAAATATCTTCGGAAATACTGGCTTCTTATTCACTTCTTTATCACTTAGAAGTTCTTCATACATTTTCTCACCCGGACGAATCCCATTAAATTGAATTGGAATCTGGTCTTCAGTAAACCCAGATAGATGAATCAAATTCCTTGCAAGATCGACAATCTTCACTGGCTCACCCATATCAAGCACAAATACCTCTCCGCCTCTTGCTAGCGCTCCTGCTTGAAGTACCAATCGAGAAGCTTCCGGAATAGTCATAAAATAACGAGTCATATCCGGATGAGTAACAGTAACAGGACCACCAGCAGCGATTTGCTTCTTAAATAAAGGAATAACACTACCACGGCTGCCGAGAACGTTCCCAAATCGAACAGCAACAAATTTAGTATGGCTTTGCTTACTGATATTCTGAACAACCATTTCAGCAATTCGCTTCGTAGCTCCCATCACATTCGGAGGATTAACTGCTTTATCGGTAGAAACAAGGACAAACGCTTTAACCCCTGCATAATGAGCTCCTTCAGCTACATTTTTCGTTCCAATGACGTTATTCTTAACAGCCTCTTTCGGATTTGCTTCCATTAGTGGAACATGTTTATGCGCTGCGGCATGATATATATAGGAGGGGGCATATTCCTGTACCACTTGGAATATACGCTCACGGTCTTGAACATCAGCAATGACGGTCACAAGTTCAGTATCCATGTCTAGTTGTTTGAGTTCCATATGTATCGTATAGATACTGTTTTCTCCATGACCTAATAAAATTAGTTGTTTTGGACCAAATTTCACCAGCTGCCGGCAGATTTCCGATCCGATGCTTCCTCCTGCACCCGTGACCATAACGGTTCTACCTTTAATTTCGGATTGGATCGAGTCAATATCAAGCTCGACCGGTTCACGGCCTAATAAATCTTCAATTTGTACGTCACGGATTTGATTGACAGATACATTGCCAAGGGCGATATCTTCAATCATCGGAAGAGTTTGTACATTGGATACGACGCTTTTCGCCTCTTTAATGATTTCTTTAATCCTGGCTTGATCAATAGAAGGCATAGCTATAACTATATGGTTAACTTTATGCTTATTAACCACTTCTTTTAGATGTTTACTGCTGCCTAAAACAGGGAGACCAGCAATACTCAAGTGATGCATTGTGAAATCATCATCAATGAAGCCTACAATATTCGTATTACTATCGTTAGAGCCTTTCATTTGACGGGCTAGCATCCGACCAGCTGAACCTGCACCTACAATTAACGTTTGCTTCATATTAGGATTTTTTTTCACCAATCGTGCTTTTTTACCTTTCGGATTAAAAGTCAGCCCGTAGGTTTTATAATAACGCCAAGCAAACCGCACCCCGCCAATTAATAATATGTGTAACATCCATGTAATAGCTAAAGCTCGTTCGTAAACCATTTCAAATGCCAAAAACTGAACTAAAGCTGCACTAATAATAGATAAAGTTACAACCACGATAATTCCAATCAATTCTTCCATACTTGCATAGCGCCATTTCTTTCTATACATCCCTAACACACCTGAGAACAAATGGTGCGTTAGTAACAAGACAATAGCTGAAACTAACATAATGCGATCAAAAACTGCCACATAGGGATTTAAGAAGAAATGGGACATGTAAATTGAAAAGGAAACGATAATCGAATCAATAAGTATCAATAAAATAAGTCTTTTCCTTAGAGAAGCAAACATTTCAATAACCCTCTCCTTTCAATATTGGTCTATGGATGAGTCTAATAAGTAATTATTTAAAGCTTAAATAATTATACTTACAACTTTTATGTAGTATGAATTTACTAGTTTCATTGAATTTATATAAGTTCATAACATTGTTCATTATAGCAGGTTTAGATTTCCGATTGAAGGGGAACAAGGTAATATTTTACACAATATTAATAGATTTTGTCTGAGTCTAATCACTTTCATATTAATGCGCTTACAGAAATAATAAAAAAACAACTCCTAGTCGTATAAAAAACTAGAAGTTGTTATTTTTTTCGTTATACAGCTTTTAGAATAGACCAAAAGTCTTTTTCTTCTTCACGTGCTGCGGGGGGTCTGAGGCTAATATCCCGTTTTCTAACAGCTCTTCAGCGTTCTCAGAAAGAAGATAAACCGTATCCAGCCCAAACTCTTTCCTTACTTCACTATAAGCCTCAGTCATACAGAAACCACGACTAGAAGTATTGTGAGCATCAGAAGCTATTAAGTGAGCCAGGTTCGCTCCTATTAATTGATGGGAGAACTTTTTAATTTTCTTACCGAAATGACCGCATACACTTCCTGCCGTGAGCTGAACGAATGCCCCATTTTTAACCAAAGTGTAAAGGGTATCTGGATGCTCCATAATATGCTTATTACGTTCGGGATGAACAATAATCGGGTGATATCCTTCCACTTGCAAATCAAACAGTAACTTACTTGTGTAGCGCGGGACACTGTCAGGCGGAAACTCTACGAATACAAACTTGGTATCTACATTAAGAGATAATACCTCTTCACTTTGTATGCCTTCCAGCATCTCTCCATGAATCCTCGTCTCTTGGCCGGGGAGTACCTTCAATTCCATTCCTCGTTCACTTAACTGCCGATTTAATTCACTAACTTGAATCAATATATCATTTTTATAATTATTATAGGTTCCATTCATATGGTGCGGCGTCGCAATGATGGTATCAATTCCATCCTCTACAGCTGCTTTAGCCATATCCATACTTTCTTCCATGGTTTGCGCTCCGTCGTCTACCCCCGGAAGAATGTGGCTATGAATATCGATCATATGCCGGACTCCTCTCTATATCATATTCTTAGGTTATTAGTCTTATAAAGTCTATTATAGAGTATATCAGTTTAAGGTCTCGAATTGAAGATATTTTAGAAGAATCATTTTGTTTTTTATACTTCAAAATCCAACATTTTTGAATATTTCTAATAATTTATTATAAAAAAAGAGAGGAAAGTTCCTCTCTCTAGTTTCCGTAATAATAATAGTAGTTACTGTCTTTAACATCCATATCATTCAGTACCACACCAAGTATATTGGCTCTTGATTGTTCCAATTGTTCTTTCGCTTTACCGGCTGCTTCCTGTTCAGTCTGCTTACTGCGGACAACCACTAACGCGCCATCTACAAACTTAGATAACACTTGAGAATCGGCAACCGCTAGTACAGGCGGCGTATCGAAGATAATCATATCATAGTGTTCTTTAGCTTCTCCAATTAACTTCTCCATCATCGTGGACCCTAGTAATTCTGAAGGGTTCGGAGGAATCGGCCCGGATGGAAGAAGATCCAGATTTTCTACACGGCTTTCTTTCGCTAGTTCTTTCAGAGATCGATTCCTTACGAGAAAATTACTCAATCCTGAAGTGTTATCAGCACGGAAAGTATAGTGCACGGTAGGCTTACGAAGGTCTGCATCTACCAGCAATACCTTCTTCCCTTGTTGGGCAAATACCACTGCCACGTTAGCGGTTGTCAAAGACTTTCCTTCTGACGGACCGGGAGACGTAACAATCATGGTTTCGAGCTCTTTATCCACAGAGGCAAATTGTAGATTCGTACGGATCGTCCGGTATTGCTCGGCGATCGGTGATTTAGGATTGTCGTTGGCAATGATGCTTCGGACTGACGTTTGTTGGTTATTTTTCTTCTTACTAAGCGCCAATAGATTCACTCCTCACCTTTGTGTCTTCGGTCTTTTTTCTGGTTGGACGACGCTCCGGTAGATCTTCTTCCGTAATAGTTGAAACAACACCCATAACAGGAAGGTCTAAATGGCTTTCTATATCTTCTTCGGATTTAAGCGTATTGTCCAAGTACTCCAGTAAGAAGGCTATTCCTACTCCTACCATTATTCCAACAACTAAAGCAATGGCAATGTTCAATAAAGGTTGAGGACTTACTTGAGTCGGTGTTGAACCAACTGCTGCTTCGGATAGAACATTTACGTTATCTACGTTCATTAATTGAGGGATATCTTCTTTAAATACCTGAACCGTTGTGTTGGCTATGGCCGCCGCCTGCTGCGGATCTTCATCCGTTGCAACCACGTTAACCACCTGGGATTGTTCAGCATTGGAAACTTGAATCTTTTTGGATAACGCTCCCGCTGTTGCATCTAAACCTAACTCTTCAACCACTTGATCTAAGATACGCGGACTCTTAATAATAACATTATATGTATTAATTAGTTCTACGTTGGTTCTTATATCATTTACATCATAAGGGTTTTCTGCCGTTTCTTCCTGCGACTGATTGACAATGAATTGAGAAGAAGCCTCATAAGACGGTGTTAATACAAAGAAGGTGACTAAAGCACTAATAATGGCCGCTCCGGCAGCAAGACCAATAATAAGTAAAAGGCGTTTTTTCAGTACCTCAATTATTTCCTTAAGGGATATTGTTTCTTCCATTACTAAACCTCCAGATATTGTCGAATTTCAAAACATAGAGTCATTATATCATAGATAAATATGGGAATGAGTGCACACTTGTTATTTTTTCAAATAGTTTACAATCACAGACTAAAGTCTGAGGACCGAATGCACAAAAATCCGTAACATAGTTTATATCGACAAGTTATACCCATAATTAAATCGTAAATAAAGCTCTCTATATGTACTGAAATACAATGTGGGTGGTATAAGTAAGCACCACATTCGAAGTTAATTATAGAGATGATCTTCGTGATATATCTATTAATTCTTACCTTATTTCTAACTTGCGAGTTTATTCTCTCTATACTACTACAGTACTTTCAGTTCTTACATGAGAGGAAAAACTATCATAGATGAAATAAATTTCCATAATATGTAAGTTGGTTGAGTGATCAATTCTATAAAAATCCCACACTTTTGTAACCAATGCGAAAAATTCATAGAGGTTAGAGTCCGGTAAACCCGTGCCCTTTACCCCTTTTCTACTCTCGCAAACCCGTTGTCATTTAATTGTTACACAACTGTAAATTCATGACGTAAATTGTTGTGATACATTAGAAAAGGATTAAGAGAGACGAAAAAAATTTCAGGGGGATAAATAATTTATGAAGAAAGCTCTTATGTCGTTGCTCGCATTTTCTATGGTTTTTCTACTGTTCGTACCTAACTCTTTAGCCGGCTCAAGAATTGGGAACCAAATAGTAGATCTAGCATTCAAGTACGACTATGCACCTTATGTTTGGGGCGGAACATCTACTAACGGATTTGATTGTTCAGGATATACGCAGTATGTATATGATAAGGCAGGTATTGATTTACCTCGCACATCAAGATCACAGTATGGCGAAGGGGATTATGTAAAGCGTTCAAACTTGCAGCCTGGTGATCTCGTATTCTTCGGTAATCCTGTATGGCACGTTGGGATATACATAGGAAATAACAAAATGATTTCTGCTGAAAATCCGAGTGACGACATAACAGTTGCTTCTCTTACTGGTTACTGGGACCGCAACTACCGTGGCGCTAAGCGTGTAGCTGATGTTGGAGTATCCAGCAGTTCCCTTCCAACTGGAAGCTACCACGACCTTGATAGCGATCACTGGTCTGCAGATGCTGTAAGTTCATTAAGTAAACAGGGAATTATTGATGGCTATGATGGAGATCTATTTAAGCCGAAAAACGATGTAACTCGTGCGGAAGCTGCTAAAATGCTTGCCGATGCGCTTGATCTAGACAACGGCCACGGTTCAAGCTTCGATGATGTATCTTCTTCTCACTGGGCAGCTGACTACATTGAAGCTGCTGCAGATGAAGGTTATCTATCAGGCTATGAAGATGGTGACTTCAGACCTGACCAATCGATTACTCGTGCGGAAATTGCATCAATCTTCGCCAGAGCTTTTGATTTAAATGCTTATGGAAGCAACAAATTCTCTGATGTTAGAAGCAGTCACTGGGCGTACGACCACATTAAAGCCCTAAGTGCGAATGATATTACAGAAGGTTATGAAGATGGAACATTCCGAGTAGACAACGAAGCTACTCGTAGTGAGTTCGCAGTATTCCTATACCGCGCTTTGTAAGTTTTTAAACCTAAAAAAGGCTTTTTTTCCTGAAATAGGAAAAAAGCCTTTTTTATTGCTCTAGTTTTTCTCTTTCTTCTCTCAAATTTATACCTAGTTTCTTCTATATATAGCTGTTGTTGCTTCCTGTTTTTATTTCCTTCTTTGCCTTACTCTCCGTGAACCAAAACTATCATCTTTAAAGTTACTCTCTATTAATTAATGACATCACCTTCCCTAGAATAAGAAGCGCTATCCAAGCTGCTCCTCCTCCACCCAGCGAATAAATCACTCCCGTAAGAAAGTGATTAGAGGTAATATATTTATGAATAAAACCCGTAATTTGGCTATCAAGCATCATCCAGCTCAAAAGGACAACAAACATGAGTAATGCCCTAATCACCGGCACATTTCCCTCTCCTCTTTTCTTCATACACTTACCTCCTGAGTACTATTCTCCTGTAAATCGCAGGGAATGCCCTTTTAGGCTTCGAGCATTATCTATTACCTTCTTTAAGACTGGCTTGTATATATGAAGAAATACTTCAAAAAAGCAAAACTACTTTACACCTCCATATTTTTTCATGTGAACCCTCCTATTCTTGAAGGATTCCTAGTGAGGGGATTGATAGATTAACATTACCTTCTACAACATTACTATGAGTGACGCAAATATTCCGTATAACTGTATAGAGAGTACTTACCTTGATCCCTCATATAATTTATTAATCCATTTATCGTTAGGTCCGGAGGGTAACAGCGAGACTCCTGCGGGATGAACATGACAGGTAAGACCCCGGAAGGCGCAAGCCTGAGGCGCTGCAGGACGCAGGGTCGTTCGACGTTGCCACACGATGTGGCGGTCTTAGTCGAACCTCCACTGTGTTGAGTCCACGGAAAGCGAGCTGTTACCCGGAGGACCTTCATCATAACCAATACAACCTTATAGCTGACTGAATAAATACCTTTATAAAAACTAATAAAAGCGTTTAACAGAGAGATAAAAAAAGCAGCTAAGGCTCATAAAAGCCTCAGCTGCTTCTTCATATCTTACTTAATGAAACGATCATCCTCAGCTTTTGCAAGGAACATCGCAAATTCAGCACGAGTCGTGTCACGGTTCAGCTTGAACGTTCCATCTGGATAACCGATGGAAATCTTGTTAGCTGCCAGCGTATTGATGTAATCATACGCCCAGTGATCAAGAGGCACGTCACTGAATCCATCGTCGGTGCTGCCTTTCAGGTCATAAGCATCGACAAGGATTTTCGCCATTTCAGAACGCTTCAGGCTGGCTTTCGGATTAAAGTTGCCGTCCGGGGAACCAACCATAATTCCGCTTTCTGCAATCGCTGCGATATCAGCATAGCCGTAATCGCCTTTCTTCACATCATTGAAGTCTGGATTTTCGACATTGTCTGTGTCCAGGTCAAGGATACGAACAATCATTTTCGCGGCATTCACACGGGAGATGTCGTCATTGGTTCCAAAATCACCATTTGGATAACCGAGGATGACTCCGCCCACGTTCAGCTTCTGAATCACTTCTTCTGCCCAGTAATCTTCTGGAATATCGTTGAAGGATTTAGCTTCTTTATCAGATTGATAGATTGTGATTTGCTTGGTCGTTGTATTTCCAGCCAAGTCCACTAGTTCAATCTCAAAGGAGTTTTTACCTTCTTCCAGATTTACTGTTTCGCTGATGGTTTCTTCAATCGATCTCATTTCATATGGTTCTTTAAAGATGTTCTTATAAACTTCGCTGCCGTCTACATAAAGACGAAGCTCGTCAAAGTTATCTTTAACATTTATATCGAGTTCCGCTTCCCCTTGATCGGTGGTGTGCGGTCCATCGATAGATAGAACAGGGTTCGTGGAATCTAACATAAACCTTCTAATGAAGGAAATGTCATTGCCACTGTCGTCCACAGCTTTAAATTCAATTTCTTTGAATCCATCTTTCTTGAAGCTGATGGTTTCGTTGAAGTTGTAGCGCTGGTTTTCTTTATCCCAGTTCAATTTCGCTTCTTTGCCATTAATGGTCAGGCTCTCAACTTGAGAGTCATCTTCCACGTAGCCTGTTACGGCGACTTCTTTGTTATTGGTAACACTTAAGGCTTTTGGAGTAAGGGCAATAACACCAGGAATCGTATCATCCGCTTCTTCCATCACATTGTCAGACATTGTGTTTCCTGCATAGTCATGCGCAACGACTTTTACGTTATTCGCTTCGTCAGGATTTTTGACGGTGTACGAATCAGCGTCTGCCCCAAGGGAATCTTCAGAAACAAGTTCGCCATTTACAAGGACGTCAAAGTGAGATAGTCCTGTGTCTTCATCAAATGCATCCCAGTTGATTTGACCGCTCTCCTGATTGTAGGTCACCTCAAGAGAAGGCGCATCTGTGTCCACCTTGACAGGAATCGTAAAGGATTGCCATTCGGCATCTGGATAGTCTACTTTACTCTTAACTTCATAGTAGTACTGACCATCTTCTACGACTTCACCTTTCACCTTGCCATCCCAGGCAGCCGGTGCATAGATGTTGGCAACAGGTGCAGCACCTGCGTCATAGTAGTTCTTTCTCAGTTCATCACGGGTACGGATGGTGCGCAGTTCGTTTTTATCTTCATCTAAGATATTGAACTCAACATCCTTCGCATTTCTTAACAAAGAAAGATATGGTACAGCTTCTTCACGCGCTCCGTCTCCATTTGGAGAGAAACCGACGTTCTTCTCATCACCTGTTAATGCCGCATCCTCCGCTAATAGAGGGCTGACACCCAGGTACTCGTAACCAAGTTCCGATGGAGTTAACAAGCCGGTAGCACCATAGAAGGAATTGCCGTCTTCGTCATAAATAGTATCATCTACGACTGGTGCTTCATCCCATTCTCCGTGGTAGCCGACATAAGGAACATTAATTTCCGGGTTCGTGTCGTTCGGGTCTGTGAAGGTAACGAATCCTTCAACGAAGTGTCCATTTTCAAATAGTTGATCAAGCGGTAGGTTGTAGTTCCAGTCGACTGTATTTTCAAGATCGACGGTAACGTCTACTTCAACAGAGGAGTTGGCTGGTACGATAACCTGATAGCCATTTTCTCCTTCAGCACCGTTCGATGAGCTCATATCAATTGGGTATTCCCCTTTGAATGGACTCTCATCGCTGGTCGTTCCTTCTTTAAAGATCCCTTGTGTTTCTTCACGAATTTCAAAATTATTGGTATCCGGGTTCTGTACGACAAGATCTGTCTGAACGGTACCTTCTACATTATAGACCGCATTCTCGTCACTTACGTTCTCAAGTTCTACTGTGAACGTTTCTTGCGTGTCCATTTCTTTCAGTGAAACCTTACCAAGACCGGAGTCTTTTTCAGTTGCAACGACTGGAGTCTTCATTGCGGCATGTAAATCCATTAGTCCCGCTCCCTGATGACGAGGGGAATAATAGTAGTTAAGGTTCAGCGCATCGTTATACAATCCTTTATCAATTTGCGGAGCTGACGTATTCATTAGAATATTTTTCGTCATTTCCACACGGTTAGCATTTTCTAAACTAAATTCTTTGTCCACTCGCTGCATAACAAGGGCAGATCCACCTGCTACGTGCGGCGCGGCCATGGATGTTCCACTCATCAATCCATAATCATTGTCTTGCATAGTTGAAAGAATGCTTGCTCCTGGCGCCGTGATTTCAGGTTTGAAATCAAGGTTCGGTGTTACACCCCAGGAAGAGAAACCTGCCATACTTCCAGCTTGTGGGTTTTTCGATTTTACTTCTTCGCCTTTAAAGGCAATCTCAAGATTTTGTCCGTTATCTAAATATCCTTTCATCTCTTGTCCTGTAGACTGCAGGATGCCAAGCTGAGGAATGTTGATTTCGGAACTTGAAGCCATGCTGATATATCCACTTACGTTATTGTAGATAATGGCAGCGACAGCTCCTTCGGCCTGAGCGTTCAACGTTTTCGTTACAAACGGAGTTTCGCCTCGGCTGATCAGTGCGATTTTCCCTTCAAGGTCAATGCCCTCAAAGTCGTTCGCATTCGGGTTTGATTCCGAGTCGCCCGGCTTTCGGCCAAGACCGGCATCTACGACTTCGTAATAATTTTCTCCAAGTGTTTCAGGATCTACTTCACTTGCAGATAGGAAGGATACGGGATCTTTCGGCTCCCCATCTACTTGTGTATTGAAAGCACTCAGCATTAGGTATTCATTTTCAAAAGCAGCGACTTGCAGGGAGTCTGTTGATAATCCTGGAGCTCCAACAAGACCGGTATCCGGGTTCGCAGCAAACGGATTATTGAATCCGCCGCCGAAACGATCGGAGTTCCCGGCTGAAATCGCCATCATTACGCCGTTATTAACAGCTCTTTCAACTGCTTTCTGTTCTGGATCTTCTGGTAATACGAAGCTTGCTGTGGAACCAAGACTCATATTGATCACGTCTGCTCCAAGCATAATCGCATCATCAATGGCTTTGACATAGATATCACTATATGTGGACGGCATTTCCGGATCGTTACCAAACACTTTCAATCCGAGAATCTGGGCTTCTGGAGCTACCCCTTTAATTCCGCCATTATCTTCATCGCCATTGGCACCCACTGTACCGGATACGTGCATCCCGTGTTCAGAGGCCCCTGGTCCAAGGTCAAGGATCGTATCATTTTCGTCAGCATAGTTGTAGCCGTAAGGGACTTTCTCGGTGAAGTATTCCCCTTTCAGCTCTCCGGAATCTTTATATCCGGATACATCATCTTGACTAAGTTCAGGGTCGGTGTCTTCGCTTAACACCATATCCCTATGAGACGGGTCAATGCCTGTGTCAATAACACCGACAGTCATCCCTTCTCCTTTATATCCGTATTCCTGCCATGTTTTTTGAGCGTTTACAAGCTCCTTACTATATAACATTTCAGGATCGATCACTTCCGGACGCTCATATTCATGACTAATATGTACTTTGCCCACATTCGGAAGAGATTCAAGTACTTTAATAGCTTTGTAGTTTACAACTCCACTAAAGCCGTTTACAACGGTGGTAAAGCTTTCCTTATACTCCATTGGCACCGATTCAGCGGAAATGGATTGTTTTACTTTCTCTTGCTCTTGTAGAGCTTGCTGTTGTAATTGTTCTTTCTTTTCCTTAGGTAGTTCCTGGTATGTCTTACCTGTTGATTTCGCTTGCTCAATTGCCGGGTCATTCTTCAGTTCGACAATGACGCGAACATCATCGTTCGGGGAATATTCCTTCTCAGCATCCGTTTCCTTAATTTCCTTTTGGACCTTTGGTTTCGCTTCGGGTTCCGGCTGCTGTACATCCGCATTATCGGTTATTCCACTGGCCGCGAACACCGAGTTTGAAAAGGCGAGCAGGAAAATAAAGAATAGAATCAAACTCTTCTTCATGTTCAAATGGTTGTCCTCCTTATTATTTCTATCAAAAAACCTAAAATTACCCTCCTTTCTACTTTTTTACAACCTTAAGTATATTCAAATATTCATAAAATTACAAATTGTAACATTCAGGACCTTGTCCTCATTCAGTGGAAAAATCATGCAATAATGATAGAATTCTAGGTTTAAAAGACTAGGCACACGAAATGATTTTTCGTTCCCAAAACTTAACGTAATTCGTGTAGAAATGACAGGAGTTTCCATGGTAAAGTGAATGATAACTACCTAACCAAGGAGCATCCACCATGAAGAAGAAACTCTTCCCTGACAGAAGGGGACGTGAATGGAAGACTTACGAACAAGAACTCCGCGCCATCAGCCGATTGGAAGACGCGATGACCGCTCTCTCTGATGATGAACTGCGGGCGAAAACCAGCGAATTCAAGACCTCGCTGCTTGATGGGAAGTCCATTTATGACATTCGCACGGAAGCCTTTGCCGTCGTGCGCGAAGCTGCCCGCCGGGTGCTTGGCCTTCGTCCCTATGACGTTCAGCTGCTCGGAGGATTGATCATGTCGGATGGCCATATTGCAGAGATGGCGACCGGCGAAGGAAAAACGCTTGTGGCCGCCCTTTCCGGCTATCTGTTTGCCTTAGAGGAAAAGGGTGTCCATATGATTACGGCCAATGAGTATTTAGCACAGCGTGACTATGAACTTTTAAGTCCATTGTATGACTTCTTATGGATAAGAACTGGATTAAATATGAATCAAATCTCCCAATCTGAGAAACAAGCAGCCTATCAAGCTGATCTGACCTACGGGACAGGAACCGCCTTCGGTTTCGACTATCTTCGCGATCATATGACACGGGACCGAAAGAACCAGGTGCAGCGCCCCTATCATGTGGCGATTATCGATGAGATTGACAGCGTACTGATCGATGAAGCGAAGACACCGATGATCATCGCCGGCAAAATGGAAGCCCACGCGAATCTTCATAAGCTGGGAGCTCTGGTGATGCGTACGTTCCATAAGGATGTGGATTATCAGCTTGATCCGGAATCAAAAGCTGTCCATTTTACCGATCAGGGCATACATAAAATTGAGAGCGCTTTTGATATTGAGAATTTATTTGAGCTCGAGCATCAGACGCTTTACCACTACATGATGCAAGCGGTCCGGGCCCGGGTTCTTTTTCATAAAGATAAAGATTATGTGGTGGATGAACAGCAGATCAAGCTGATTGATACGTTCACTGGACGGCTAATGGAAGGTCGCACGCTCTCCGACGGGCTTCATCAGGCGCTGGAAGCGAAGGAAGGGCTTGCGATTACGGAAGAGAATAAGCCCCAGGCGTCGATTACGGTACAGAATTTCTTCCGGATGTACCCGAGGCTCACGGGAATGACCGGAACGGCGAAGACCGAGGAAAGCGAATTTCAGAGTGTTTATGGGATGAATGTGTGGTCGGTTCCGACGAACGAACCTGTGCTCCGGGAAGATCATCTGGACCAGGTGTACCTTACGCAGGCGGACAAGTACCGCGCGATTGTTCGTGAGGTGGAAACGGTAAACGCCTCAGGACAGCCGGTCCTGATCGGCACCTCCTCCATTTTGCAGTCGGAATACGTCTCAAACTTGCTACAGGAAGCAGGCATTCGTCATGAGCTTTTGAATGCGAAAAGTGTGGAGCAGGAAGCCCGCTTGATTTCGCTCGCCGGACAAATCGGCCAGGTGACGATTGCAACGAATATGGCCGGCCGCGGAACGGACATTGTCCTTGGTGAAGGCGTGGCCGCACTTGGTGGTCTGCATGTGATTGGAACGGAACGGCATGAATCGCGCCGCATTGATAACCAGCTGAAAGGGCGCGCTGGCCGCCAGGGTGATCCTGGCTCCTCCCGCTTCCTGCTTTCATTGGAGGATGAGATGTTCGAGCGCTTCGGAAAGACGGAACGGGACCGTAAATGGAAAGCACCGAAGACGAACGAAGACGGGTTAATTTTGAACAAGCAGATTCACGCGTTCATCAATACTGTGCAAAAAATCAGCGAAGGCACCCAGGCGAATATCCGGGCCTCCATCCTGAAGTTGGATGACGTGATCCATGATCAGCGCACCGTGGTGTACGGGCTGCGTGATCAAATTCTACATGCCGAAAATCCTATAAAGATCATCGCGCCGATGGTCCTGGATTACGTTAATGAGTTAGTGCAAACGTACTGTCCGGAAACGGCAGCTTCTGAAGAATGGGATCTGGATAAGCTCGAAAGGGATTTAAAACGGGCCGCACCGGGAATAGATATTCAAATTGCTCAGGTCGATTATGAAGATCAAGCCGAGGTTATCTCCGATCTTCATGCGCTGGCCGAGCGTTATCAGGGGCAGATTCAGACGTATGAAAGCCGGCCGGAAGTGCAGCACAAGGTTGCGCAGGGCGCACTCCGGGTTCTTGACAGGCACTGGATCCGTCACCTGGAGATGATGAACCGCCTGAAAGAAGGCGTCGGCATCCGGCAGTATCAGCAAGAGGATCCGGTCCGGCTGTACCAGCAGGACGGCTTTGATCTGTTCAAGCATACGTTTCATGCCATCAAACGCGAAATGATCCTTTGGATGGCGGACGTGCTGGAGCCGTTAGAGAAATCCAAGGAGGAAACGAAACATGTTCGATTTTTTGAATCATAAAAAGCACAAGGCTGATGTAGCTTATGACGAAAATGCGGTGAACGCAGAGGAACTCGGTGTATCCGGGGAAGCATCAGAAGAAGAAACTGTTTATCCGGAGCTGTCCTTTCATCCGGACTGGCAGCTTGAGCAGGAAGATGAGTACGTGTACCGCTTCTGGAATAAAGAGCTGCCTCCGCTTAAACCGAACCAGTTCAGTATTCACGGCGTCGATCTGAAGCAGCTGAACGGCACACTCGTTGTTGAAGCCTTTGTGAGAAACTCCCTATCTCGAAGTATCAACCTGAAGACGATGACGATCCTCCTGCTCGATCAGCAAGGGTTTCCTGTCGCGAGAAAATGGTTTGATCTGAAGAAAGTCGGCACGGTACCGGCAAAATCCAGCCGCCCGTGGACATTTACGTTCGAAAAGCAGCACCGTGTGACGGCCGACGACAATCCGCCGGTGCATGGCTGGAAGCTCGTCATTGAACCCAGCCAGAAACACCGCCGGCACACGCTTGACTTGGATGAAAGTCTCGAGCATTCCCTTCCGGCAGGTGAAGCTGAGAAGCTCGAACGATATGTCGAAGGTCTGCAGCCGCCGAAGCCAGGTGAAATTAATTTTGTCAGTTTGAAAGCTGAGCAGAAAGAAGGTGCGCTCCACGTTGCGCTGTTGATTCGAAATGGCAGTGACCGATCGATTAACCTTCCCCACCTGCCGCTCCAGGTCGAGGATGCGACGGGTGATGTTGTGGCGCAGGGAGCGTTCAAGCTTGAGCACGTGGAAGTGAAAGGCAATACGAGTAAGCCGTGGACGTTTGTATTTCCGGAGTCGATGATCCTGAGTGAAACGATTGACCTGTCCCGGTGGAAAGCTTATCCGATTCACTAAACACGAATGAAGGATTTTTAGACGTAATCATAGGAAAGACCCGGTCTAATGGGGGACCGGGTCTTTTTGCTATGAATCTATAATTCGTCACTCAGGAGTTTTGCCATGATGACGGCAAACTCGGAGCGCTTAATCGCTTGATTGGGACGGTAGGTGCCGTCTGGAAAGCCTTTGACTACGTCGTTCGCAGTGAGCGTGTCAATATAAGAGGCTGCCCAGGAATCAGCTTTTACATCAGGAAAGGTGCTGGAACTCTGCCCTGTTAATTCGTAAGCGCGAACGACGAGTGTCGCCATCTCCGCTCGAGTCAGCGTGCCGTTCGGTTGGAAGGTGCCATCTTTATAACCCGATAAAATTCCGGCCTCGGTCAGTGCACCGATATATTCTGATCCCCAGTGGTGGCTGGGCACATCAGGAAAATCCGCTTCTTGCAGTGGCAGGTCCAGTTCTCGGGCAATCATCGTTGCCGCTCCCGCACGGGTAATCGCATCATGGAAACCAAACGTACCGTCCGGATACCCCGTCATCAGGTTTTCCCAGGACAGGTAGCTGACATAAGGTTCGGCCCACGTGCCGGTGACATCCGGGAACGTTTTTTCATTATATTCCATGCTCAATACATAGTTTTCGTTCCGGTCCGCTTCTCCTGTCAGGTTTTTCACGAGGAGATAGTGAGTGCCGCGTGTGATGCCTTCTATCGTAGCAGTCGTGGATTTCACCCCGTCCTCCTCGTCTTGCTGGGTCGGTGTTACTTCCAACGCTTCCATCGTCCCTTCCCCGTTATCGGTGTATACAGTCGCCTCCGGATCAATAGAGGAGGCATCAGCATTAGAGGCAAGCGTAACATCAACACTTCCTGAATAAGGGAAGTCAACTTCATAGTAATCGAGATCGGAAGGGTCAAAGGTTCCAATCCCTGCCTGGTCATAGGAAAGCTCTGTCGCAAATGACGGAAACTCATTCGGCTCCTGTTCATAAACGACTTCGTCTTTGTACGGATGATCCGGCCAATTGACTTCCATCACATACGATTCATCAGACCAGTGGTTGAAGTACTCATAAATCTCCACCGTGTACTTGCCGGGACTTGCTTCAAATGTGAAGGATTCGCCGTTTCCTTTCCACCCGCTATCAAAAACCTGACGTTCACCGTAGCGGTTGTAGACGACGGCCACGAGGTCTTCATTGTCCGATCGACTGGTGACGTCGACGCTCACCGTTGTGGGATGATCCACGCGGAAGTCATACCAGTCAGAGTCGTTCGGCGTGTCCAGATTTTCCCGCTTCGGCTGACCTTTTTCCAAATGAAAGGAAGTTTCCTGTTTGTCGCTTACATCATCGCTTAAATCAACGGCTGCTGAGGTGACGGCTTCAAAAGCATCTGGAACGCCGTATCCATACTCTTCGTCCCACCTGCTTGCGTTGGGGGTTTCTCCATGTTTTTCCATGGCCCATTCGATTTCATCCGGATTCCAGCCGGGGTTCTCTCCTATTATCATAGCGGCAAGTCCGGAGACAAGCGGCGCTGAAAAGGATGTCCCGCTCATACTAGTGTAGCCGCCCATATAAGACGTGCTGGTCAGAAAAACGCCGGGAGCTGTTAAATCAATCCAGGTTCCGTAATTGGAGAACGAAGCCTTGTCACCGGAGCGATCAGTAGCTGCTACACTGATGACTGGAAAGTAGGAAGCCGGATACGATGCACCCCGAATTCCTTCATTGGACGCCGCACCCACAAGAACAATTCCTTCGTTATGGGCTTTCCAGAGGGCCCGTTCTTCAGCAGCTGACTGATGATAAGCTCCGTAGCTCATGTTAATGACATCTGCTTCCTGGTCTATGGCGTAATAGATACCCGCCAAAACATCGGAATCACTGAATTTCCCTTCAGAATCTCCTACTTTAACCGGCAGAATTTTTGTATTCGGAGCAAGTCCTGCGATCCCCCGGTCATTGAAATTTGCCGCGATTAATCCAGCGATATGCGTGCCGTGGCCGTGATTGTCATCTGGGTTCGCGTCATCGTTAACGAAATCATAGCCAGGCAGGACAGCGCCCTGTAGGTCTTCGTGAAATTTATAGACTCCCGTGTCCAGTACCGCAACTGTTGTATCCTCAGAACCTCGCGTCACATTCCAGGCTTTCTCCATATTCATGTCATCATACTGATACTGACCTGAATATTTTGGGTCGGAAGGAACATAAGATGATTCACTTATATAGTCCGGATCGGCAGTAAGGATTGCCGGGTCTGCGTTTAATCGCTGCAGCACCTGGTGATAATCCTGGTCTTCCTTCACTTCAAGCAGTCGAAAGTTATGTTCTTTAAGGGCTTCTGCCAGAGGACGTTCATTTACTTCGTACCCTTCTGTTGAAAAAGAGGAAGACTCCTTCACTTCGATTAAGATACCTCGGTTATGTACGTCTTTCAGATCGACTTCTTCTACTTGCTTTGTTTTTTTGGATTTCTCTTTCTTATATACTTGCTTGACGGGTCTGTCATCCTTTCGGAAAGAATCTCCCGCTTCTGGTTTGGAAGTCTGTGTTTCTCCTTGAATGATCTCCTCTATAGGAACCTTATTCATTCTTTCTTCGGCCTGGACCGATGGTGATGGGGCCATACCTGCTAAGGCGGGCGCCACCAGGGTCAGGCTGATCACCATGGATGTAACAGAATACTTGGTGCGTTTCTTCATTCAATTCCTCCTACTAATCTATCAACGTTTGTAATCTAATCGTAACATTAAATGGATACTAATGGATATAGTCCTATATTAAACCACCACCGAAGACCCAGACCTGTTAATTACCACCTCCTTCCACCTCAGGTCATCCAGAATCTGGATGACCTGAGGTGGGTATATTTGGCAGTTTTGTTACAAACCCTTTTCAATAGACTAGATTGCTAGTATGGTAAGACTAAACAACTTGGAGGTACGCATAATGAGAAATTTGATGGTGTTTATAGCTGCATTCCTTTTGGTTACAGCTTTAACGACACAGCCCGCCCAGGCAGAAGATGCATTCCGCGACTTGGATCAAACGCCGTGGGCAAAGGAAGAAATCACTTATTTAAGTAACGAAGGGATTATTAATGGGTACGGGAACGGATACTTTGGTCCCCGCGATCCTATCACTCGTGCACAGGCAGCCATGATGCTTGTCAATGACTTGTATCCGAATGCCGTAGCCCAGGAAGATCCCGGATTTCATGATTTAAGCAGAGACAGTATTTACTATAATGCGATCGCCGTAGCAGCACAGAAAGGCTTAGTGTCCGGATATCCGGATGGAACTTACAAACCGGGCGCTGATATTAAGCGAGATGAAGCTGCCTTTTTGATCGACCGCGCTTATAATGTGAAAAGAAATTACGGGGAAAGTGTTTCCTTCTCCGACGTCGTTGACTACTGGCCGACTGGTGCCATCAAAGACCTAGCATCTCAGGGCATCATCAACGGATATACAGACGGCACGTTCCGCCCGACTAAATCGATTAACCGTGCTGAATTTTCGGTCGTTCTATCCTATACCGTTAATAAAAATCTTCGTCCTCTCGATGATATGACGGCTCATTTCATTGATGTTGGACAGGGGGACAGCACGCTGCTTGAAACGCCATCCGGCCAAACGATCCTGATCGATGGCGGCCGTAAATCAGCCGGAGAAGAAGTGGTGGATTACTTAGCATCTGCAGGTATCGACACGATTGATCTCCTGGTTGCTACTCACCCGGACGCTGATCACATCGGCGGCTTGATCGATGTGCTGGAAACCATGGACGTTAAGCAAGTGCTCGACAGCGGCAAATCCCATACAACTGATACTTACATGGAATACCTGGACTTAATCGATGAGAAGGATATTCCTTTTGATACAGCTTTCGAAGGTGAAGTTCTCTCCTATGAAGACATGAGTATGAAAGTGATGAACAGCGAAGAATCTTCAAGTGATAACAATGAATCCTCGATTGTGTTAAAGGTCACTCACGGTGAAGTTGATTTCTTATTGACCGGCGACGCTACCATTGATAATGAGGAAGAAATGCTCCCGGCTTACAATTTAGAAGCTGAAATATTGAAAGTCGGCCACCATGGTGCCTCCACCTCGACTTCTGATGATTTTATAGATGAAGTACAGCCTGAAGTGGGGATCTTATCCTATGGAGAGAACTCTTACGGGCATCCGGACTCTGAAGTGGTCGAACGTCTGTGGCAGGCTGACGTCAACCTTTACTCCACCTGTGACGAGGGTGATATTACGATCACCTCTACTGGAAGCAACTATGACGTGAACGCTTCGATCTTTGATGGCAGCGATCCTTGTATAGACGAGCAGAATGATGGTAATACTGGTGGCAATGACGATGAAAAGACCGGCCTGATTAACGTGAACACTGCTAGCTACGAGGAGCTGCAGGAGGTTAGCGGCATCGGTACGACCATTGCTGGGAATATCATCGAGTATCGTGAGACTTACGGTGCTTTCCAAACTTACGAAGAGCTGCTTAATGTGAGCTATATCGGAGAAGCCACGCTTGAAGAAATCAAGCCGCAAATTACACTTTGAGGTGAATGGTCCATGCGTTATACCATTGATCGTTTTGAAAACGGGAAAGCCGTTCTCTTAGAAAAAGGAAACGAATATAACGAAAAACTGGTTCCTATAGAGCGTATGCCTTCTCACGCCAAAGAAGGAGATCTGGTAGAACCTGCGGATCTCGGTCATGGCAAGGACTATCAAGTGCTTGAAAAGGAAACAGCCGACCGCCGCAAACAAGCCAAAGAAAAATTAGAAAAACTAAAGAAAAAATCCAAAAAGAAATAAAAGCGAACACCGAATACAAATACTACCACCTCAGGTCATCCAGATTCTGGATGACCTGAGGTGGTAGTTTATAACAATTCCGACAAGAAAAACCCGTAACGATCGATTCTTTTGATCGTTACGGGTTTTTTGTTTATTCTATTTCTTTATCAGTCACTGTCATTGTCGTTATTCTCATCTACAATACGATTTTCAGTAGTAGGTGTAACTGTGCCTTGCTCCGCTACGTAGTCTCTGAATACTTCCCAATCGGAAAGACCCAGATCTGTTACATCGCCATCATCATACGCTTGAGCAAATACGTCATAGCCATCGCCGCCTTTAGCTGTGAATGCGTTGGTTGCGATCGTATACGTATCTCCATCATTTAGTGTTTCCCATGAACCGTCTTGATTTACTTCCACTTCTTCGACACGATTACCGGCTTCTTTAGAACTGTCATAGGTGAAGTTCAATCCGGATACTTGCAGGAATCCACCGTTTTCTGCCGGAACCTCACTTACACTATGCTCAAGGGCTGTTTTAATTTCTGCACCAGTCAATTCCATCGTAGCAAGCGTATTACCGAAAGGCATAACGGTTAGAATTTCGCCCAGCGTAATTGGTCCTTCGTCAATCGAAGTACGGATACCGCCGCTGTTTTGGAAGGCTGCTACAACATCATCGTTGTATTCCTTCGCTTTATCCAGCATACCATCGGTAATCAGATTACCAAGTGCTGTCTCGCTGTTACGGACACTTACGGATCCTCCGTCACCAAGACGTGGATTAGGGAATTCGTCTGCAGCTACTCCTCCGCTTTCTTCGTTCTTAAGATCTTCTATGTCATCCGAGTATTTCTTCAATGCTTCTGCTGCTTCTGGATCTGCTTCTTTCTCTGACACATCAATCAGCTCACTGGAGTAATCCGTTACAACACCGTCTTCATCGAATTCAACATCCAGTGTCCCAAGGTTTCCTCCGTACTGACCAGCCTGTACGATAATCGTCGGTTCTTTCGGATCACCGTTTTCATCTGTCGTTACTTCTACAGCTTCATCTAAGCTGGTGTGGCTGTGGCCGCCAACAATAATATCAATGCCTTCCACTTCAGCAAGCAGCTGGTCATTGTCATAAGCAGGATTATCATTGAAACCAAGGTGAGTCAGCGCGATTACTTTATCTACGCCTAACGCTTCAAGAGCTCTTACTCGCTCTTCCGCCGTTTGAATATAGTTATCAAATGTAATATCTTCAGGGCTTGAAATATCCGCTGTTTCCGCAGTCGTTAAACCAAAGATTCCTACTTCTTCCCCATCAATTTCTTTAACAAGGCTGTTGTAGATTTCACCATTATGTGGAAACTTACTAATGTAGCTATTATATAGCCCTTTCATATTTTCATCTTGAGAAAAATTAACATTTGAGCTGACAAACGGGAACTCTGCTCCTTTTACAAACTCAGCAAGGGCCTGGTGTCCTTCCGCGGAAGAGCCAAGATCGAATTCATGGTTGCCGAAAGTCATGGCATCATAGTCCATCATATTCATAAACTCGAGATCCGCCTGACCTTTAAATTCATTGAAATACAGCGTACCAGAGAACACGTCTCCAGCATCCAGCAGCAGCGCATCCGGATTCTCAGCACGTACTTCTTCCACCGCTGTTACGCGTTTCGCTACGTCATCCAAGTGACCATGTGTGTCATTGGTGTGCATAAGCGAAAGGTCAAAATCCGATGGCTTCGGCAGTTTTGAACCGAATTCATAGTCTGTGTTCGCAAGAAGCCAGGCGAAGTCTCCGCGCTTCACATCAGCATCGGGACCGAAATGCTTCTTATCCTGTCCTACAATTAAACCATTGGCATAAAGCGTTTCAATCGCTGTTTCGTACCAATCGCCTTCCTCAACATCCTCAAATGGATGTCCGGCGTCTACAGGTTCAATTTCATAGGCTTCCATAATAATCTGAGCAAATTCAGCGCGGGACATTTTTGCTTGCGGAGCAAAGGTGCCATCGTCCATCCCGTGAATAATACCAGATTCGTGAAGGGCATTGACCGCATCCGCATACCAGTGATCCTGATCAACGTCTGGATAAGGGGCAGGATCGGCATTCAAATTCAGATCAAGAATTTTGGCCAGCATGAGAGAAACTTCAGCACGCGTAACGGAGTTGCCCAAACGGAATGTCCCATCTTCATATCCCTTTACAACGCCGGCCTCCGCCAGCTGGTGAATGACTTCGTAATAAGGATGATCCTCGTGAACATCCGGGAATGTTTCTTCTGCGGAAATGCTGACAGCTGGAGTTAAAGCGGACGCCACTAGAGCGGCTCCCATGGAAGATACCACAAACTTGCTATGTAGCTTTTTCATTTTAATAAAACTCCTCCTTCAATTTATGAATCTGGCTTTCTATTTTACGACCGTGGCAAATAGTATTTATGTACTCTACTTTCCTCCCTCATTTCGATAAAAAGTCTACACTATAAATCTTACACGATTGTCCATAAAATTCCTCTAAAATCTTAAAATTTTACAATTTTTTTACCGGAACTCAAGAAAGATTGATATTTTTTAAGATTGTGGCTTCCTTTCGTGCAAAAGACTAAAAGACACGGAGCTGACGATTTTTCATAAAACATTCTTCCATTAAAGTGTAAGACTCAGTTTCGAGATAAATGGGGCCCGTTACGATATAAGGAGCGGGCTGTCGGGGAAATAACTCGCTTTCCTATGGGGGAACGGTGAGCTTCCTCGCTCGTTTCACTCCCTGCGGGATCTCACCTAGTCCCTTCTCCCATGGGAGTCTCGCCTTTTCCCCATACCCGTCAAGCTAAGCTCATAATTTCGTATAACCCTTTATAAACGTTATCCTTCTTTGAAGAATTTTCTAAGAAAGGATGATCTTATGGGTATCAAAAAACACCTTCGGTCTATGGCTCAAGCT